>JBIKIA010000176.1:0-8881 GCA_044361885.1 Prosthecobacter sp.
TTGCCGGGCTCGCGTGAATTGAAGACGCCGATGCGCATCGCGCCGGGGTTCTTCACTTCCCAGAGGAACTGCCCGTTGAAGGCATCATGCGCTTGGATGCTTGTTTCACCTTGAGTGAAAAGCCTGCCGTTCACCGACAGCGGCCCCACGGCTCCATCGTGACGATTCACCGACTCACCCGGACCTGGGTCGCCATACCAGAGCACGTTCAGACCGCCTTTGACGCGCTCGTCCTTGTTGCTGCTCGTGTTGCCGACGTTGCCGTATTGGTGCGACCACGAGTCGGCTCCGGGCAATGCGGCACGCGTGAGCAAGGTCCAGTCGCCCGACTTCGTGATCGTGGCTTTTTCTTCCTTCAGCTTCGTGTTCGCGAGCCATTCATCTGAGTTCGTTGGCTTGCCCGGAGCACCGAGGCAAATAACACCGCCGATGGGTTTCAGCGTGCGGGCGACTTCCGTTGGCACACCGGGCACTTTGCCTGTGAGCAAGAGTGAATCCGAGACGATGAGGTTCGCGAAGAAGCTCGAATACGGCACCATCGAGAGGTCGAGATGATCAATGGTGATGCGTGAGCCATAGAGGCCGGTGCTGAGCAGGGCCGCGCGTGAGGCGGCGACCTTGGCTTCATCAGGCTCGACACCGAAGACGGCGAGCTGGCTGCGTTTGGCGATCTCATAGGCGAGTCGTCCCTGCTCACTGCCGAGCACGAGGCAAAAGCCCTGCCTCACGTTCGTGGCTTTCAGTATCTCCTCGGCGGCTTTGGCATACATCTCCGACTGCGCATCTTGAGGGAAAGGATCAGCGACGATCTTTGTGGCTTCAGCGAGCGCTGGCATGTTGGTCTTCGTGGCGTCGGCAAAGGCATACACATGGCCGGAAGTGGTGCTGACGAGCAGATGACCTTCGGAGACAGCGAGCCCGCGTGCATCGCCATCGACTTTGCTTTGCCAGAGCACCTTGCCAGATTCGGCGTCGAGGCAGACGACCTCATCTTTGCCACCGACGACAAGGGTTCCACCGGCATGAATGAGCGCGGACTCATGCGTAGATGGCCAGCGCCACTTGATGCCGATGTCCTTCATCTCGGTGAGCTTGGTCTTGTTGGCGGCGAGCTTGTCCTTCTTCGTCTGATAGTCGGCACGCAGCGGCTCATACTTTTGCGCAGCGGCGGCTAGTTCCTGCTTGAGCTTCTCGACAGCCTCGGGCGCAGCTTTTTTCAGATCGGCTTCGAGTTTCTGGACCTTCTTGAGTTCGGCGATGGCTGGATGTTTGCGTAGATCGCCGGAGAGTTTGGTGGAGGCCATCTCGATGGCATGACGCTCGCGAGTGCCTTCCGCGTGCTTGTCACGGTCGATGGCGACGATGTCCTTGCCCGTGGCCATGAAGCCCGAGTTGCCGGTCATGGTCATCTGCGTTCCCTGGAACCAGGCGTAGCCGGTCTTGCCGGTCTTTTGATCGAGCGAGAGGATCTGATGCTCACCCACGGCGAGGATTTGATCATCGACGAGCATCGCCTGCGTGCCGCCGATCTGCCCGCCTGCATCGCCGCGCCAGCCGGGCGTGGGTTTGTTCACCTGCTTGCCGGTCTTCCGATCAAATGCCACGGACAAAGCGCGTCCCGATGGCACAAAGAGCAGGTCCTTGGTCGCGAGCAGATAACCCTGGGGCGAGAGGTCATTGCGGCCTGCATCTTCCTGACTGATCGCGTCATTGACCCACTGCGTCTTGCCCGTCGCGGCATCGACGGCGTAGAGATAAATGTTCTCATGCGGGAACACGCCCGCGCCGAAATACACCGTGCCGCTGTCGATCAAAAGACCCGTGCGCACCGGCCAGCGTGAGATCATGCGACCACGAGCCAGGATGCGCTCATCATTCGGCCCAGCGCGCAGCTTCCAGACCACGGAGCCCGATTTCGCATCCAGGCAGTAGGCGTAGCCGTCATCGGAACCAACATACACTTTGCCATCCGCGATGGCTGGCGCGAGCCGCACGGGGCCATTCGTGAAGAAGGACCACACTTCTTTCCCACTCGCGAGGTCACGGCAGATCACGCGACCATCGACGGTGGAGCCGAAGAAGACTCGGCCCTCGCTGATCGCCACATGGAAGGCATCGTCAAAGCGCACGCGATTGAAAAGCTCCATGCCCTCGATCACGCGCCCGTTTTCACCCGCCCAGGCCATCTGCGGCGGCGTGGGTGAGACGAAGTCCCAGCGAGGCGTGAGCGGTGCTTTCAGAGACTCCTCCGTGTGCCCGACGCGGCTGTTGTCATGCTGATAGGCAGGCCAGTCGGCACGGGCAAAGGTCAGCGAGAGGAGAAAAAGGAGCGGGAGAGCTTTCATGGTGGCTTGCCGCGCCCAAGCTGTGCTGCAATGAGGCGGTGCCAGTGAACGTATGCTCACGCCCCACGCTATCCGACTTACCTGATGATGACGAAACCTTCACCCTCCCTGACTTGGCGGACCTTTGCGCTCATCCTGCTGACCGCAGCTTCCGCGCTCGCCTGCTCGGTGCCAGTGTTTCGCTATGCGCTGGAGCATTGGGAGGCTGATCCTTATCTGGCCGTCGTTTTTCATCGCGGTGCGCTGACGCCCGAACAGCAGGCGCAAGTTCAGGCTTTGAAGCCAGCGACGGATGCGATCGAGAAAGCCAACCTCAGCGTCACCACCGTGGATGTCTCCGCCGAGATGAGCCCGGATCATGCAGAGATCTGGAAAGCCCAGCCTGCCGATGCTGTGCTGCCGCGACTGGTGCTGCACTACCCCAGAAGCACGGCTGTGAAGCTCGATCTCGTGGCCACGCCGCTGGCCGAAGCCGCTGCCTGGAAGATCGCTGACTCGCCCGTGCGGCGAGACATCTTGGAGCGTCTCGGTGATGGTCAAAGCGCTGTCTGGGTGCTGCTGGAGTCCGGCGACGCCGCTGCCGATGATGCTGCGGCAAAGATCCTGCAGGAGCGGCTCGATTACCTGCTCGGCGTGCTGGCTTTGCCAGAACTCGATGCTCAAGACATCGCCAACGGTCTCGTCTCAGTCAGCCAAGAGGAGTTGCGGCTCGACTTCTCCATCATCCGTCTTTCGCGGAAGAATGCCGAAGAGCGAGCGCTCATCGCCATGCTCATGGGTTCCGAAGACGACCTCCAGGGACTCGCCGATAAGCCGATGGTCTTCCCGATCTTTGGTCGTGGCCGCGCGCTGTATGCCCTCGTTGGCAAAGGCATCTCACCAGAGACCATCGAAGAAGCCGCCACCTTCCTCATCGGCAAATGCTCCTGCCAGGTGAAGGAGCAAAACCCCGGCATCGACCTCCTCTTCACCGCCGACTGGAAGAAGCTCGCCCAAGCCTCCCCGCTCCTTGAGCGCGATCTCCCCGACCTTACCGCGCTGGTCAAAGCAGCGGAGCCTGTCACAGTGACCGCAGAGCCATCAACGGCGATATATTTTGCGATCAAGACACCTCCTGGTTTGATGATAGGGATCATTGCGATGGCTCTGATTGCGGCTGTCTTGCTATGGAATAAAAAGTGAGGCTTCCGGTAATGCTAAAAGCGCTTTCACTCTTCCCTGAGATTGCATCCACATCGGGTGAGGAGATCTTCACCACCCTCTTCGAGAAAGCCGGGGTCAAAATCGAGCGCATCGATTCCCATGGTCAGGCCAGCCCCGGGGGTTTTTGGTATGATCAGCCGCAGGACGAATGGGTGTTCCTCGTCAAAGGCGATGCCGTTTTGGCGATCGCCGATCAACCACCGCTCATACTGAAGGCCGGGGATCACGTCCTCATCCCCGCTCACATCCGTCACCGCGTCGCCAGCACCTCGGCGGATGCGCTTTGGCTGGCCGTGTATGTGAGTCCGCCTTCTGCCTGACCTTTTGCTTGCCAATCGGGACAGGCTATAGAGAATCGGCGCGTCGTTTTCGACAGTCATTCAAAACTCCAAACCAAACACCACCATGGGCAGACCCGTCACTCTTTTCACCGGCCAGTGGGCCGATCTCTCCTTCGACACCGTCGTTCAGAAAGCCAAGTCCTTCGGCTACGATGGCGTGGAACTCGGCTGCTGGGGCGACCATTTCGAGGTCGATAAAGCCGATCAGGCCTACTGCGATGCCAAGCGCGCCAAGCTCGACGCCGCCGGCATGAAATGCTTCGCCATCTCCACCCACCTCGTCGGTCAGGCCGTGTGTGATAACATCGATGCCCGCCACGCGCAGATCCTGCCCGCCGCCATCTATGGCGATGGTGAGCCCGAAGGTGTGCGCCAGCGCGCCGCCGAGGAGCTGATCAAGACCGCTCATGCCGCCAAGCGTTTCGGCGTCAGCGTGGTGAACGGCTTCACCGGCAGCAGCATCTGGCACCTTTGCTACTCCTTCCCGCCGAACCTCCCCGGCCAGATCGAGGCAGGCTACAAGGACTTCGCCAAGCGCTTCACGCCCATCTTTGACGAGTATCAGAAGCTCGGCATCAAATACGCCCTCGAAGTCCACCCGACCGAGATCGCCTTTGACATCGCCAGCGCTGAAAAAGCCCTCCAGGCCGTGGATTACCACCCCGCTTTCGGCTTCAACTACGACCCCAGCCACTTCGGCTACCAGGGCGTGAACTACGAGAAGTTCATCCGCAAGTTCAGCGACCGCATCTTCCACGTCCACATGAAGGACGTGGCCTGGAACCTCGGAGATGAGGCCGGCGTTTTCGGTGGTCACACCGACTTCCACACCCCGCCGCGCTACTGGGACTTCAAGTCCGTGGGCCGTGGCGACATCAAGTTCGAGCGCATCATCCGCGCCCTGAACGACATCGGCTACACCGGCCCCCTCAGCGTGGAATGGGAAGACGGTGCCATGGACCGCGAGTTCGGAGCCACCGAATCCTGCGCCTACGTGAAGAAGCTCGACTTCCCGCCGAGCAAGATCGTCTTCGACGCCCAGTTCGCCGAGAACAGCAAGTAAGACAGAACGCCTTCCAACTCGTTGATTCCCAACAGCCCGCATTCCGAAAGGTATGCGGGCTTTTTCTTGGGGGAAACTCACGCCCGAGGAGCCTTCGCGGCTTCTATTCCCAGGGAGAGGCTAGCCAGCCAGCTTGTTGTACAGCTTGGCCACGCCTTCGGGACTCCGGCAGGCCAGGGCGGCTTCGGCGAGGATCAAGGCGACGTCGAGTCGGCTGATTTTCACGCCTTGGAGCAGGGTTTCCCACGGGGTCTTCTCCATGCGGGCCAGCGTTTTCACGCCGATGAGGAGGGGCAGGGCGGTGGCGTAGCGCAGTTTGCCGTCGGTGAGGTTTTGGACGTAGCTCAGGCCGCAGATGAGGTGGTCGCGGCAGAGGCTGAGCCAGTGCTTCCAGGCGGGCAGGAGGAGGCGGTTGTCCTGCTGGATGTCCTGCGCGCTGAAGCCGGGGAGGTAGCAGCGGCCATCGCGGAGGTCTTCGCCGAGATCGCGGAGGATGTTGATGAGCTGGAGGCCTTTGCCGAAGCGCGCGCCCCAGAGTTTCATCTGCTCGGTGGTGACGCCGGGCACGAAGGAGTCTGGCCGCTCGATGGCGCACATCTCAGTCCAAAATTCGCCGACACAACCGGCGACGAGCCAGGTGTATTCGTCGAGTTCCTCAGCACTCTGAAGGCAGCGCAACTGGCCATCGGAAGGGAAGCGCTGGATGTCGAGACGCTGGCCGTGGATGATACGCTGGAGGACCTGCTGGATGGCGGCGAGTCCGGCTCCGCGCATGGTGGCGAGCCAGGCGAGGCCGTCGCTGAAGCGCTCCATGAGGCGGCGCTCGGCGTCATCGGTCTGGCGGCAGACGAAGTCAGTGGCGATGCGGGAGCTGAGGCGTGCTTGCGTTTCCTCGCTGGGACTTTGCACGAGGGACTCGAAGTCGTTCAAGCACTCGATGCGCAACCTCGCGGGGACGGCGGCGGTATCGGCGATGGTGTCCGCCGTGCGCGCGAGCAGGTAGGCGAGGGAGATGGGCTCGCGCAGCTCCCTGGGCAGGGCTTTTAGCGTAAGGTAAAAGGAACGCGAGACACTGGCGAGGAGCTGGCCGCCGAGTTCGCGCTCGTGGTGGGATTCGTCGGACATGCGCGTTTCTTCACCGCTTCCCTGCGCGGTATTGGGCGATGAGTTCGCGGATCTTTTCAGCGCGGTTCTCGGGGTTCGGGTGGGTGCTGAGCATCTCGGGCTGGCGGCTGCCGCTGGCGGCGTTCGCCAACACCTCCATGACACCGATCATGCCTTCGGGGTTGTAGCCCGCCTCGATGAGGAAGCGCACACCGAGGGCATCGGACTCGAGTTCGTCATCGCGCCCGAACTTCATGACGCGCATGTTCGCGATGGTGTGGGCGATCTGCGCTCCGGTGTTGCTTTGACCATCAGAAAGCAGCATGCCGAGGCCGCTGGCGATGCCCTGCCAGAGGCCGCTGGTGGCCATCTGCTCATTGGAATGACGCCCGACGACATGGCCGATCTCATGCCCGAGCACACCGGCGAGCTGGTCCTCCGTCTTCAGCAGATGGAAGAGCGCCTCCGTGATGAAGATCTGCCCGCCGGGTAACGCGAAGGCATTGATCGTGCGCGGATCGGCCAGGACGTGGAAGTCGAACTGATACGGCGTTTGTTTGGCGAGGGTGCTTTGCACGAGCTTGTGCCCGATTTTGTCCACGAGCGCCTGCGCGGCGGAATCGCGCGACTGGCCGCCCATCTCGCGGATCATGCCGGGGGCGGATTGCAGCCCGAGTGCGATCTCTTCCTGCGGTGTGCCGAACTTCAGATACTGGGTGCGGCCGGTAAACTCGTTCGTGTACTTCGTGTTCCCCAGATAATGATAAGCCACGCTGCCGATGATGATCAGCAGCGCCATGATGATGCGCGGATGGCAGCCGATGCCGCTCTGGCGCGAGTTGCCGTAGGCGTGCAGGGGAGATCCGAAGAGGGTGTGGAAAAGGCGTTTCATGGCAGTGAAGGAGCTTTACTGCGCCACGACATCATAAACGAGCAGCTTTTTCGCGATGGGCTGGAGCACGTCCTTCACCGCCTTCACGTGCACGGGGTGCTTTTCATAAGTGCCTAGGTCGGTGGAGTTGGCGAAACGCATGACGAGGCCCACATCGAAGCTGTCATCCACTACGGGGCGGTCACTGGCGAGCGGTGTGCCGACGCTGAGGTGCTGGATCTCCTGGATATCCGCCTGGAACATCTTCGCCGCGCTGATGACCTTCGCACGGTCAGCAGCGTCACCGGGCTTCTTCAGCCAGACGAGGACGACGTGCTCCACCTTGCCCTTCGGGGTGGTCTCGCAGCCAAACGGGCAGGAGGTGCAGGAGGAGAGGAAAGATAGGGCCGCGAGGGCAAAGAGAGCGATAGTGTTTTTCATGGGAAGGCGTGAGAAATACCCATCGGTTCTGCCTTTCGCAAGGTGCCAAAGAGGGGTGAGTGCTGCCGGGCAGGTCGAAGTCAGGCTGCAAAACCCAATAAATCGTGGAGCACGACGCAGACATTCCGTGGTCACGCCAACCCCGCATCTCGTAGCGCAGGGAACTGGGCTCGCCAGTCGCGGATGATCTGGGGATCGATCTCGGCGTGCAGCGCGTGCTCGCGCTCGCCGGCATCGGCGATGATGATGCCGTGAGGATCGACGACGAGGCTGCGGCCGTTGTAGCTGAACTGCGGGTCCTGGCCGGTGCGGTTCACGCCGATGACGCAGGCCTGGTTTTCGATGGCACGTGCCTGGAGCAGTGTGATCCAGTGATGGTAGCGTTTCACGGGCCAAGCGGCAATGTACACGAGCACTTCGGCACCGAGCTTCACAGCGGCGCGGGCGAGCTCAGGGAAGCGGAGATCGTAGCAGATGAGCGGGGAGATTTTCAGCCCGGCCCACTCGAAGATCACGGGGGCTGAGCCGCGCTCATGTGCCTCGCCTTCGCCACCGAGGGAGAACGGCTGCTGCTTCGTGTAGCGCGCCAGCTCGCTGCCATCCGGCGCGATGGCGAGGGCTTGATTCCGCCCACGGCCATCCTTTCCAGGTGTGACGACACCGCCGAGCACGGCACAGTCGTGCTCACGCGCCAGCTCACGCAAAAACTGTTCGGTCTCGCCTGCGATGTCTTCGATGGTCTTTGTCACATCGCAGGAGAAGCCGGTGGCGAACATCTCGGGCAGAATGAGGAGTGATACACGCACGGGTGACTGCTTGGCGAGAAGGGCGCGGACTTTGGCGAAGTTGGCGGTTTTGTCCTCCCAGATGGGATCGAGCTGCACGGCGTGGATGTTCAGAGTCATGCGGCATGATGATCGGAGAATTCTGATGCGCCAGTAATTCAGGCTGGCATTGCCGCAGGTCGGCTCCTAGATTTTCCGCCATGGCCCAATACTCTGTCCAGCCCGGTGACAACCCCAGCAAGATCGCGAAGAAATTCGGCATGACGCTGGCGCAGTTTCAGAAGATCAATCCTGACCTCGTCGAGTGGGGAACGGGGAACTGGAAGGTGCTCTTCCCAGGCCAGATCGTGAATGTGAACGGCGTGGTCACGGGGATGCCGCCTGAGACAGCCGCTGCAGCACCCACAAGCTTTGCCGCGCCGCCGCCGTGGATGCAGATCGCCATCATGGAGCAGGGCGTGCAGGAGTGGGCAAATGGCGACAACCCGCGCATCCTGGAGTATCTGAAAAGCTGCGGCATCGGCGGAAGTCTGCTGCACGACGAGACGGCTTGGTGCGCGGCTTTTGTGAACTGGTGCATCAAACGCGCGGGCTACCAGCCACAGGGCAGTGCCAAAGTCTCGGACTGGTGGGGCTGGGGACGCCCCGTGGCAGCCACGTATGGTGCCATCTGCATCATGCAGCCACTCACCGTGGATCAGGCCAACAGCGGACATATCGGCTTCCTC
>JBIKIA010000731.1:0-2597 GCA_044361885.1 Prosthecobacter sp.
GTGGGCGAAGTCGGAGTTCAGCAGGGTAAGAGCCTGCGGGGCGGTGGTCGATTCGTTTCGGCGGGCGCAGCTTATTTGCGCATCAGGCCGGTCGAAGAGGTCGAAGAGCGGGTGGCGGAGATTGCGGCGGGCGAAGACATAGATGCTGCGGCGAGTGTGCTCGGTGAGGTCGGGGGTGACTTTGTACTGACCTTTTAGAAGTGTGTCGCTGATCTCCTTCGGCATGGGCAGATGCACGCCGGGTCCACCGGGGTTGAGATTGAGCTGACCGGAGACGGCGAGCATGGCATCACGCAGCATCTCGCCGGTGAGTCGGCGTGGAGTTTGTAGTTCGGCCTTCAGGCCGTCAGGAGCTCCAGAACGGCCTGAAGGCCGAACTACGAGCGAAGACTGCCGATACGTCGGCGACATGACGATGAGTTTGTGGAGCTTTTTCAGGCTCCAGTTTTGCTGAGGAAGCTCGGCGGCGAGCCAGTCGAGCAGGGCGGGATTGCTGGGAGCTTCTCCCTGATGACCGAGGTCGCCAGGGACGGCGGCGAGTGGTTTGCCGAAGTGCTGCTGCCAGAGTCGATTCGCCATGGCGCGGAGGAAAAGGGCGTTGTCCTTGCTGGCGAGCCACTTCGCAAAAGCAGCGCGGTCAGGTTTGTCCGAGTTGCCGAAGATGCGTAGGATGGCGGGTTTGATCTCGGGGCCGGGACGTTTGAAGTCGCCACGCACGAAGACAGTGCTGGCGGGCACGCCTTCGGTGAAGATGCGTACACTCGGGCCGAGCGGCTTGCGTTCTTTTGGCAGGACGGTGTTATCAAAGAAGGCGCGCAGGCGGTAGAAGTCAGCCTGGCTGATGGGATCGTAAGGGTGATCGTGGCACTGCGCGCAGCCGACGGTGAGCCCAAGCCCGACGGAACCGACGGTGCTGGTGATGTCATTGAGCAAGACGTGCCTGCGCTCGGACTGGTTGTTCAGGTCGGGCATGTCTGGCACGGTGAAGAGGAAAGCCGTGGCGCTTTCGTCACCGTTCGGAAGAAGGTCGCCCGCGATCTGCTGCTGCACGAATTGATCGAAGGGCATGTCGTCGTTCAGCGCCTTGATGACCCAGTCCCGATATTGCCAGGCACGGCCACGTTCGGCATCGTATTCGAAGCCATCCGTCTCCGCGAAGCGGGCGAGATCGAGCCACCACTGCGCCCAGTGTTCTCCATAGCGAGGACTGGTGAGAAGCTCATCCACGAGCTCTTCGTAATCTTTCTCCGCGTCTCCCAGTCTCCGTGTCTCTGCGTCTAAGCTCGGCGGCAGTCCGGTCAGATCGAAAGTCGCACGCCGGATAAGCGTGGCGGCATCGGCTGGAGGTGACTGTGGCGGCGAGAGTTTTTCGAGGCTGGCATCCGCGCCTGCTTTTGCCAGCGGCTGGAAAGCCCAGTGCTCGCGATCTTTCGCGGTGATGGGTGGTTCATCCTTCACTGGATCAGCCGAGGCATGAATGGCGGCGGCATGAGCTTGCGTCACGCCAAGTAGCATGACGAGGAATGTCATCGTGATTCGCAAATGCTTCGTCATTCGATCATTCGGATTTCGTCATTCCTCACGCCAGCACGCCCTTCACCACATGGCATTCATCCACGCCGGTGAGCTTTTGGTCGAGGCCGTTCAGGCGGAAGGTGAGGCGGTCGTGATCCATGCCGAGGAGATGCAGGATGGTGGCGTGGAGATCGTGAATGTGGACTTTGTCTAGCGCGGCACGGAGGCCGAACTCATCCGTGGCTCCGTGGACGTGACCGTGCTTCACACCAGCGCCGAAGAGTACGGTGGTGAAGCCCCAGGGGTTGTGATCGCGACCGAGGCCTTTTTCACTCATGGGCATGCGGCCAAACTCGCCGCCCCAAATGACGAGGGTATCATCGAGCAGGCCGCGCTGTTTCAGATCGCGCAGCAGACCCGCGACGGGGATGTCCGTGCGGGCGCAGTAGTCGCTGTGATTTTTCAGGACGTTTTCGTGGGCGTCCCAGCCATTCGTATCGCCGGAGTAAATCTGCACGAAGCGCACGCCGCGCTCGATCATGCGGCGGGCGAGCAGGCAGCGTGTGCCGAACTCTTTGGTCGTCGGATGGTCGATGCCGTAGAGATGCTTCGTGGCTTCGGATTCGCGCGAAATGTCCACAGCTTCAGGCGCGGCGGTTTGCATGCGGAAGGCCAGCTCGTAGGCGCGGATGCGGGCGTCGAGCACGCTGTCGCCTTCATGCCGGGCGAGATGGGCGGCATTCATCTGCTGGAGGAGATCCAGCGTGGCGCGCTGACGGGCGCTGCTGTGCGGGCTTTTCAGATCCAGGATGGGATGCTCGCCAGCACGCATGGTGGTGCCTTGATAGGTGGCGGGTAAAAAGCCGCTGCCCCAGGCTGGCGGGCCGCCTTTCAGACCACCACCAGGATCAGGCATCACCACAAAAGCAGGCATGTCAGCGTTCTCAGTGCCGAGGCCATACGAAACCCAGCTCCCCATGCTCGGCTTGCCCATCTGGATGGAGCCGGTGTTCATCTGATAGACGGACTGCGGGTGGTTCACGCTGTCGCCATGGCAACTGCGGATCACGCACATCTCATCG
>JBIKIA010000177.1:0-8849 GCA_044361885.1 Prosthecobacter sp.
GTTTGTGAAGGCCAAGGCGGAAGACAATCTCAGCCGCATCTATCGGTTCCAACTATCTGGAAGTGTGAAGCGCTTTGCAGCCGCCTTTCCTGGCGAGATTTTGACCCTCAAGTCTGGTGACATTGATCGGTGGCTTCGCAGCCTCAATCACACTCCGGTGACTCGCAATTCTCTGCACCGCTGCATCAAGGTGTTCTTCTCTTTCGCCAAGTCACGCGGCTACTTGCCGCAATCGGAAGCCACCGCGGCAGAACTGGTGCCCATTGCCAAGGAGGGGGAGACGAAGACGGAAATCTTCCAACCCGCGGAGATGACCAAGCTTCTTGCCGCAGCTTCATCGGAGGAGTTGGCGCTTCTGGCCATTGGCGGATTTGCCGGGCTGCGCATGGCTGAGATCAAGCGTTTGGACTGGCAGGCGGTAGATCTGGACCGGCGAATCATCATGTTGAGGGCGGATCAGGCCAAGACGGCGTCGCGGCGAATTGTGCCAATCAGTGATAATCTGGCGGCATGGATTGAGCCGTTACCACGAGAGGGCAAGGTGGTTGGCAAGGTTGCGCCTGATCTCACCAAGTTGGCTGAAAAGATTGGAATGGAATGGCCTCGAAATGCGCTGCGGCACTCCTACATCAGCTACCGTCTCGCCGTTGTTAAAGATGCAGCCAAGGTCGCTCTCGAAGCTGGCAACTCACCTGACATCATCTTCAAGCACTACCGTGAACTGGTGACTGAGCAGGATGCGAAGGCGTGGTTTGCAATCAATCCGCCAGAGGGGTGGGCACCACCTTTGGTCAAGCTCCGCCGCCGCGAAATGCGGCACACGTCTTTGTCCGACAAGATTCTTGGCTGAGTTCGTTGCGCAACGAACTCAGAGCTCATCGCTTTTGACGACGGGTGGAAGTTGCGGGACCGCGAGGCTGTGTGATGAGTTGTATTAGCGCCACCACCGCATAGCCACGCGGCGCGACCCGTGAGCGGGATCCATTTGCGAATCAAAGCCATCGATGTCGGATAAGCGCCCGCCTCACCCACGCCGCACAGACAAAGATGATGCACGGGCGCGTTCTGGCCAATGTTGAGCACGTTCTGCTTGTCATCCGGACGCGTGATGACCACTTTTGCGCACACGTCGGCCACGATCCAGATCGGAGCCTCCACCGTGCCTCTAACGCCGATGTCCTACATCCGCTCTAGGCTGTAGGTGCTTGCGGCGATGACGAGTTGGTCGCCAGGTTGGAGTGCCGCGACAGCTTTCACCAGCGATTCACCACTCGGCTCCGTGTGCTTAACCACTCGCTTCGGAGCAGTGCTGGCCCAGTCCGGTGCGTAGCGGGTGTCTGCGGCATGTAACGAGGACAGCGGCGCGAGGATGAGGGCAATGAGGGTAAGTGTAAGTTTCATTGTTTGGGTGGAGTGGTGCGGTTATTATCTCAGCTAAACATCGCGATGAGTGGCCACGAAGTCGTCGTTGTGTAGATGCGGGTAGGAGCGATAGACGCGGTCAATTTCAGCGAGTTGGCCTGGGATGAGCGTTTCGCGTTCATCGAGGCACCAGACGCCCTCCAAGAGCCCCTGGCGGCGCAGCACTTCGTGCAGACCGACGATGCAACCTCGGAAGCCGTTCGCAGCATCGACCGCATCCTGCACGCCCAGCGCTGGGCCAACGAATGGCTTGGTGAGGTCATCATGCTGTACGATTGGGCCAAAGCCGCCGGCATGAAGACCATCTACTTCGGTCGCATCTTCAAAAGCGAAACCGGCCAACGCCCCATGGAATGGCTCAACGAACGCCGTCTCTAGCAAGCCGCCCGCCTCTTGGAACAAACCGCCCGCTCCATTCAAGACATCGCCGAGGAGTGCGGCTTCACCAGTCCCTTCTACTTCACACGGGTTTTCAAGAAGTGCTTTGGAAAAGCACCGTCAGCCTATCGAAAGCCGATGTGGGACTGAAGCGGTCTGGGGGAGCAGGAGGAGTGAGGTTGTGTTCATGATCGGAGGTGGAACTGATGGAGTCGTTGACTAGAGGTTGGGCTTGGTGCGTGGCTTCACCCGAGTAACCCATGGAAAGGTGCCGCAATCACGCGCGGCATCTCTTGTTCATCCAATCGAGACCCTGGCGGTTGTTGGCTTCTTCTTCGGCGAGGACTTGGGCGATCGGTTTGTCGCTCACGGCGGGTGGTTGCTGTTTGGGAGGATTTGCCTTCACGAGATTCATCGCGGCATCGAGATGCGTGGCTTTGCGCTCGGGGAAAGTGGTGAAGTAACCGTCGGTGAGGCACGGGATGCGCAGAGGATCGCGGGTGGCCATTTCGAGATTGATAACGATGCCGGGATTCACCTTACGCAGCGTGGTGATCATGCGCGGCAGGTAGAGCATGCCGGTGCCGAGCGGGACTTCGCTGAGGAGGAAGCCGTCATCGCTGGTCTGCACGGCCATGTCTTTCAAATGTACGCTGAGGGCGAAGGGCGCGAGGGCTTCGATGACCGCGTGTGGCTCTTCGAGAAGGGCGAGGTTGTTGCCGGTGTCCACCAGCACGCCGATCCACTCGCTGCTGATAACCTTCATCATGCCGACCAGCTCCTCCGTGGTGTGATCCTTGTGATTTTCGATGGCGAGCTTCAGGCGGTGCTTTTTTAAAGTGGGCTCGATGAGCGCCAGCGTTTGCTGCGCTTGCTCGTGGAAGGCACGGAAGGCCTCCAGTGTCGGAAAGGCCTCGTAGCGCCGTCCATTCGTGAAAACGGCACGGGCGACGGAAGCGCCCGCCTCGCGTGTTTGGCGGACTTCGGCCTCAAACGCAGCGAGATCGCTCTCGGTCTTCGGAAGACGCAACTCGCCCTCATAGTAGCCGCCGGTTTGTTCGACGAGATCGCGAATCGTTTTCGGCTCGCAGCCCCGTAGCGGCGACTGCACACCCTCTGCGCCGAGTTCGCGGGCGTAGTGGTAGAAGTCGGCGGCATTGGTCGGCTGGGTGAGTTTCCAGCGCTGATGGCAAGAGAACGTGCAGATGCCTAGCCGGCTTTTTTCCGCACCAGAGGCCGCCAGGAGCGAACGGGCGGCGACCAAAGCGGCTGAAGTCAGAAAATGGCGGCGATTCATGCGAGCACGGCTTTGAGTTCCGCATCCCACGGGGCGCGATAGGGGCGCTGAAGCATGGCGCTGGCGTCTTTGTCACTGGCGATTTCGTTGGCGGCGGTATCCCAGAATACTTTGCGACCGGTGCGGGCGCTGATGTTGGCGAGATGGCAAGTGGTGCTGACCCAGTGGCTGCTGGCGAGGTCGGAGTTCGGCGTTTTGCGGCTCTTGATGCAGTCGAGGAAGTTCTTCGCGTGCTCGACATACATCCCTTTCCAATCGCCAGTCTTGTCTTCGGCTTTCTCGCACCAGAAGTCGCCTTCGGGCTCAGGGACAGGCTGCGGGCCGCCGACGGGATGTCCGCCGATGATGTTCGCATACGAATTGATGGGATCGACCTTCTTGTCGGGCAGGATTTCGTAGCCATCACGGCCCAGCGTCATCGTGCCCTTTGTGCCCATGAAGGTGAGCGCACCCATGCTGCTGCTGCCTGCGCCCGCCGCGCACTCGCGGAACTGCACGACGGTGTTGAACTTCGGATACTCGATGATGGCGTCCTGCGTGTCGGGCACCTCGCCGTTGTCCTTGAGGAAAAGGCGTCCGCCAGTGCTGCTCACGGCCTTCGGTGCGCCGATGTCGAAGATCCAATGCACGATGTCGAGCGAGTGATGGCCGAGATTCGTCATCTGGCCGCCGCTGTAATCCCAGAACCAGCGGAAGTGATACAGTGCGCGGTTCGCGTTGTAGCGGCGCTGCGGTGCGGGCCCCAGCAGCATGTCCCAGTCGAGGTCTGCGGGTGCATCGCCATCCGGCGGGTTGCCGATGCCGGGCATGACGTTGCGGAAGAAATTGCACTGCACGCTCACGATGTCGCCGATGGCACCGCCGCGCAGGAGTTCCTTCGCCTTGTGATAATGCGCGGCGCTGCGTTGCTGCGTGCCGACTTGCACGACGCGATTGGTGCGAGCGGCGACCTTTTGCATCCACTCGCCCTCGCGCACGAAAAGGTGCAGCGGCTTTTCGAGATACACGTCCTTGCCCGCATCGCAGGCCAGCATCATTTGAAGCGCATGCCAGTGGTCGCCGGTGTTCACCACGACGGCATCCACGTCCTTGCGCTCCAGCATCTTGCGGAAGTCAGGAATCTTCGCGCAATCGCCGCCCACCAGATCCACGCAAGCATCCATGCGCGGCTTGAAGCAATCCGACACGGCAACGACCTTGCTCTGATCCTTCAATCCATGAAAGCTGCGTGTGTGAATGCGACCGATCAGCCCGAAGCCGATGATGCCCATACGGACACGCTCATTGGCTCCAGCGACCTGGGCATACGATTTGGCGGACAAGGCGGTGGCGGTGCCCGCGAGGGCTGACTTTTTGATGAAGGAGCGACGGTTCATGATGGTTAGAGGAAACGAATGGTGACTGAAAGTCTGACTTGGGTTTTCATGCGAGGAGGCCCTTCACCACGTGCCCATGCACGTCGGTGAGGCGGAACTGGCGACCTTGGAAGCGGTAGGTCAGCCTCTCGTGGTTGATGCCGAGGCAATGCAGGATGGTCGCTTGCAGGTCGTGAATATGGACGGGGTTTTCGACGACGTTGAAGCCGAAGTCGTCTGTGGCGCCGAAGGTGTGGCCGCCTTTGATGCCGCCGCCGGCCATCCAGATGCTGAACGCTCTGCCGTGGTGATCGCGTCCGTAGTTGTCGTGGTTCGCGCTGCCTTGCGCATAGACGGTGCGGCCAAACTCGCCGCCCCAGACGACGAGCGTGTCGTCGAGCATCCCGCGTTGTTTCAGATCGGTGACGAGCGCGGCGGAAGCCTGATCGATATCGCCCGCGAGGACGGGGATGCGCTTGGTAAGGCGGTCGTGATGATCCCACCCGCGGTGATAGAGCTGTATGAAACGCACGCCGCGCTCGGCGAGCCGGCGGGCGAGCAGGCAATTGCGGGCGAAGGTGCCAGGCTGGCGCGCGGCCTTGCCGTAGAGTTCGTAGGTCGCGTCGGTCTCGCTTTTGAAATCCATCAAATCGGGCACCGAGGTCTGCATGCGAAAGGCCATCTCGTATTGCGCGATGCGTGTCTCGATCTCGGGGTCGCCGGCCTGCTCGAATTGCAGGCGGTTTAATGCCCCCAAGCCGTCGAGCAGCGCACGGCGGCGCTCCGGGGTGATGCCATCGGGATTGGCCAGATAGAGCACGGGATCGCCACTGCCGCGGAGTTGCACGCCCTGGTGTTTGCTCGGCAGAAAGCCGGAACCCCACAACCGCGCGAGCAGTCCCTGGTCGCCGCCGCCTGCGCTCGGCACGGAGTTCAGCACCACGAAGGACGGGAGGTTTTCGTTCTGGCTGCCGAGGCCGTAGTCCACCCACGCACCGATGCTCGGCCGTCCGGGAAGCTGGCTGCCGCTCTGGATGAAAGTGATCGCGGGATCGTGATTGATCGCCTCGGTGTTCATCGAATGAATCACGCAAATGTCGTCGCTGATTTTCTGCGTGTGCGGCAGCAGTTCGCTCATCCATCGTCCGCTCGCGCCGCATTGCGAAAATCGGTAACGCGAGGGCTGGATCGCAAGTCGCGCCTGTCCCGTGACCATGCCGGTGATGCGCTGGCCCTGCCGCACGGAGTCCGGCAGATCCTTGTCGAAGTGCTCCTTCAAGCCCGGCTTGTAGTCGAGCAGGTCGAGGTGCGACGGACCGCCGGATTGAAAGAGAAAGATCACGCGCTTGGCCGTCGGCGCGAAGTGTGGCACGCCCGGCAGCCCGGCCGCTTCAGCTCGCGGGCTGAGCAAATCGCCGAGCGCCATGGCCCCGATGCCGTAGCTGAATTTGGCGAGGAAATCGCGGCGGCTTTCCGCGCCGGAGTATTGGTTGCAGTTCATCATGGCCGGTCAGTTCTTGGTCACGGTTTCGTCGAGATTCAGCAGCAGCCCGCCGAGCGCGGCGTAGGCGGCCTGTCCGGCATCCTGGCTGGTGCCCTTGAGCAAAGCGCTGGCACCTTTGTCATCGGCGGTGAAGTCTTTGCGGAAGCGCTCCAGCATTTTGCGGAGCACCGCGAGTTCCTCCGGGCGCGGAGGCCGGCTCGTGGCGGCGCGGAAGCCGAACGCAAGACGCGCGGCATCGTCGGTTCCGCCTTCCATGAGCATGCGTGCGCCGAGCTGGCGTCCCGCTTCGACCATTGCCGGCTCGTTCATCATCGTCAGCGCCTGCAGCGGTGTGTTCGTGCGGGCGCGGCGGACGGAGCAGAATTCACGGTCCGGCGCGTCGAAGACGTTGAGCACAGGATACGGCACGGTGCGCTTCCAAAACGTGTAGAGGCTGCGCCGATAGAGATCGTCGCCGGTGCTTTCGGTCCAGGTGGTGCCAGGGTAGGCCGCCGCGACGACGATGCCCTTGTAGAGGTCTGCGGGCTGGGTCGGAAAGACGCTCGGCCCGCCCAGCCGCTGCCGCAGCAGGCCGCTTACGGCGAGGGCATGATCGCGGATTTGCTCCGCAGGCAGACGCACGCGTGGGCCGCGGGCGAGCAGGCGATTCTCCGGGTCGCGCTCGTGGAGCGTGGGCGAGATCGTGGAGTCTTGCCGATAGGTCGCGGAGAGGACGAGCGTGCGCAGCAGGGCCTTCACATCCCAGCCGCTGTCGATGAATCCCCGCGCCAGCCAGTCGAGCAATTCGGGATGCACGGGATACTCGCCCTGGAAGCCAAAGTCATCCGACGTCTTGACGATGCCCACGCCGTAAAGCTGCTGCCAGAAGCGGTTCACCGCGACGCGGGCAGTGAGCGGATGCTCCGGCTGCGTGAGCCAGCGGGCGAGGCCGAGACGATTGCGCGGCGCATCTTTTGGCCACGCGCCGAGCAGCGTTTCCGGCACTCCGGGCTGCACGACTTCGCCGGGCGCATCATACATTCCGCGCTTGAGCAGATGCGTTGTGCGCGGCGCCGGCAGCTCTTGCATCACCATCGTCGTCGGCACCTCGCTGGCGAGCAGGCGGCGCTCTTCGCGCAAAAGATCGCGCTCCTCGCACAGTCGCGCATAATCCACCGCAGTGCGCCGCAGGAGCAGCTCGCGCCGCCAGTCTGCGCGATCCTTTTCGCCCTCCCCTTGCGTCACCACACGGGCGAGGCTCGTCTCCACCCATGGTCGGAGGAGGGCCGGCTCCAGCACCCGCGGGTAAAGGCGGAAGCCCGCCAGTTCGCCGCGCAGGCGGTGCGGCTCCGGGGCGGCCTCCTCGCCGATCCGCATTTTGCCACTGAGGGTGACGACCGAGGTGAGGCCGTCATGGAGCACTTCCTTCGCGCATTCCGCACCATCGATGAAGACGCGGATGCCAGACGCTTTCCTCGTGCCGTCGCACATCACCGCGATGTGCTGCCAGCGCCCCGGCAGCACCGTTTCGGAGGTGAAGACCTGCGCGGCGTAGGCCGGCCAGCGCATCGAGTGACGCACTTCGACCCGGCCTTCCGCGGTGAGCAGCACCGCGATGCCTCGACCGTAGCCCCCTGACGATGCGGGCATCTGCATTTCCATCGTGGAGCAGAGCACCGCTTCCCCGCCCGACCATCTCACCCAGGTCGCCAGCGACCATGCTTTGCCCAAATCTCCGAAATCCCTACTCAACACAGCGCCCGCCGTGCCGTCGAAACTCAGCACCGGGCCGAGCACCGCGTCATCCGAGGCCCGCACCGTCGCCGCACCAAGTGACTTCGCTTTTGGGTCGGGGAGATTCACCAGCTCCGTTTTTCCATCCGCAGTCGCACGAGCGCCCAGCAGGAGCCTGGAACCTTGCGGCACACTCGCGGTGGACCCCGCGAGATGCGTCTTCAGCGTCGCGAGCACTACGGCATCGCCGCGCTTTTCGCGGTCGCTCGCGAGCAGCTTCGCGAGGGTGGCCGTCCTGACCGCAGTTGCAGCATCGAGCTGGCGAAAGCGCTCCTGCTGCTCCCGGGTCGGCGCATCCATCAACGGTGAGGCATTAGCCACGCGCCCGTCTTCGCCGAGTTCCGGCACCTGATTGAAGAAAGCGAAGATCTGGTAGTAATCGCGCTGCGTGATCGGGTCGAACTTGTGATCGTGGCAGCGGCAGCATTCCAGCGTCAGCCCGAGCGTGCTCATGCCGAGCGTGCGCATGCGATCCACCACGTATTCCACGCGGTATTCCTCTTCGATGATCCCACCCTCGGAATTGATCACGTGATTGCGCCCGAAACCCGTCGCGATGCGCTGCTCGACGGTCGGCTGCGGGAGCAGGTCGCCGGCAAATTGCTCGGTGAGAAATTGGTCGTAAGGCAGGTTCGAGTTGAAGGCGTCGATCACCCAATCGCGCCACCGCCACATGCTGCGGCCACTGTCGTTGTTGAATCCATGCGTGTCCGCATAGCGCGCCGCATCGAGCCAATCCTGGGCGAGCCGCTCGCCGAAACGTGGCGACGCCAGCAGCCGATCCGCCGCAAGCTCATAGGCTACTTCGCCGCGCGCCGCCACATCGGCCGCAAAGGCGTCGAGTTCCGCCGGACCCGGCGCGAGGCCCGTCAGATCAAAGCTCGCGCGGCGCAGCCACGCCGAGGGCGTCGCTTCCGCCGCCGGAGTCAGCCCTTCGTGTTCGAGTCGGGCGAGGATGAAGCGGTCCAGCTCCGTCCGCGTCCAGCCCGCCTTTGTAACCTCGGGCAACGCGGCCCGCCGCGGCGGAATGAAAGCCCAGTGCCGCTCATACTTTGCCCCCTCGGCGATCCATCGCTTGAGCAACGCAATCTGCTCTGGCGTGACGTGCTTGTTGGCCTTC
>JBIKIA010000242.1:0-7269 GCA_044361885.1 Prosthecobacter sp.
GCCCGGCGGTTCCGTGCGTGATGAGGAAGTCATCGCCGCTGCCGACGAACGCAAAATGGCCATGATCTTCACCGGTCACCGCCACTTCCTGCATTGATCCTTTTTTGAATCTGCTCCCTACCGAGTCATGAAAATCGCGTTGGATGTGATGGGCGGCGACTTCGCCCCGCAAAACCCCATGGGCGGCGTCAAGCTGGCCCTCGAAAGCCTGCCGATCGACAAGATCTATCTCGTCGGTCAGCCGGAGGCTATCGAGCGCGAAATGAAGGCTCAAGGCATCCCTGCGAGCGACAAGCTGGAGATCGTCTCCGCCATGCAGATCGTCGATATGCATGACAGCGGTCTCGATGCCGTGCGCAAAAAGAAGGACAGCTCCATCACCCGTGCTGTCGATCTCGTGAAGGAGGGCAAAGCCGATGCCGTCGTCAGCGCCGGACATACCGGAGCCGCCGTCACCGCCAGCCTCATCAAACTGCGCACGCTGCCGCACATCGAGCGCCCCGCCATCGCCGCCATCATGCCGAGCACCAGCCAGCACTGGGTGCTCATTGATGCCGGTGCAAACCCCGACAGCCTCCCCGAGCACCTTGTGCAAAACGCCATCATGGGCAGTGCTTATGCAAAGCATGTCTTGGGGCGCAGCAATCCGCGCGTTGGCCTCATGTCCAACGGCACCGAGGAAGAGAAAGGCAACGCCCTATGCAAAGAGACTAGCAAGCTTTTGAAGAAGACCCCCGGCATCAACTTCATCGGCAACGTCGAAGGTCACGACCTCTGGGAAAACCCACCTGATGTCGTCGTCTGCGACGGCTTCACCGGAAACATCATCCTCAAGACTTCTGAGGCCCTCGCCCACGCCATGTTCTCCATGATCAAAGGCGAGATCATGTCCACCACGCGAACCAAGATTGGCGGCATGTTGGCGAAGCCCGCCTTCAAGAACGTCCACAAGCGCACCAGCGCAGATGAGTACGGCGGCATGCCACTGCTTGGCTTGAATGGCATCACCATCATCTCCCACGGCAGCGCCAGCCCCTACGCCATGAAAAACGCGCTTCGCATGGCCTGCGAATCCATTTCCCACGAGATCAATCCTCACATCATCGAGGCCATCACCACGCATCTCGATACCCACGCCCAGGACGCTGAGTAACTCCGTCATTTTTTCATCTCACTATGTCTCCCTGCATTTCCTCCATCATCGGCACCGGCAGCTACATGCCGGAGAAAGTGCTGACGAACGATGACCTCTCGAAGATCGTCGAGACCTCCGACGAATGGATCACCTCCCGCACCGGCATCCGCGAACGCCGCATCGCTGCTGATGATCAGGCCACGAGTGATCTCGCCAGCGAGGCCTGCCGCCGCGCTATGGAAAACGCAGGCGTGAAACCCGAGGAGATCGACCTCATCGTCTGCGCCACCGTCACGCCGGACATGTTTTTCCCCAGCACTGCCTGCATCATTCAAAGGAAGATCGGTGCCAGCAAAGCGGTGTGCTTTGACATCAGCGCCGCCTGCTCCGGCTTCGTCTATGCGCTGCAAATCGCCCGCCATTTCCTGAATGCAGGCACACGCCAGACCGCCCTCGTCATTGGTGCGGAAAAGCTCAGCAGCCTCGTTAACTGGAAGGACCGGAACACCTGCGTGCTCTTCGGAGATGGCGCAGGAGCCGTCGTCATCCGCGCCACCGATTCCGAAGACGCCCCCGGCCGCGTGCTCAGCACCGTCATGGGCAGCGATGGCAATCTTGTCGATCTCCTCAAAGTCCCCGGCGGCGGCAGCGCCTACCCCACCACGCCTGAGAACGTCGATCAGCGGCTCAACACCGTCCACATGGAGGGGCGCGAGACCTTCAAGCACGCTGTCACCCGCATGAGCGCCGCTGCTGAGGAGGCTCTAAAAATGGCCGGACTCACAAAGGAAGACATCACCCTCGTCATCCCGCATCAGGCCAATGCGCGCATCATCACTGCCATCGCAGACCGCCTTGGCCTGCCGGAAGAAAAGACCTTCATGAACGTGGACAAATACGGCAACACCAGCGCCGCCACCATCCCCGTAGCACTCGATGAAGCAAATCGTCAGGGTCGAATGAAGCGCGGAGACATCATCCTCCTCGTTGCTTTCGGTGGCGGCTTCACTTGGGCGGCCTCCGTTCTCCGCTGGTAACCATACACCACGAAAAAGCCGCATCTGTTTCCAGATGCGGCTTGGAATGATGAACGGGTGGGTTGGGTCACCGGTTCAAAAATGGAATTAGGCGTCCTTCTTCTTTTTCTTTGGAGCGGCGGTGAACTCTTCTTTGGAGATCTTGCCGTCCTTGTCCTTGTCACGGCCAGCGAAGCTTTTTTCAGCCTTGGCAGCGTCTTTCTTGGCCTGTGGGCTGGCCATGAATTCTTCCTTGCTGATGGAACCGTCGCTGTTGGCGTCGAGTTTGGCGAAGGCCTTCTCAGGGTCCATCTTTGGCTTTTCTTTCTTGGCGCCTTCGTCGGCGGCGTTCACAAAGCTGGCGAGAGCCAGGACGGAGAGGAGGGTGGTGATAACTTTCATGTCGATGATGTTGGGGTGTGGTTTGGTTTGGGCCTGGGGGCGTTGGCTTAAACCAATCCCTTGCGCGCCACCTGAAACGCAGAGCCTTCACGACAGTTTCATAAAATTTTTGCGATCCATCCTGCCGCTATTGCGCCGGGGGCAGACTTTACCGTGGATTTACAACGAACGTCCCAAGTCCGCGCCTTGTCTCCCGTGCTGCCTTCTGGTAAACCCACCTCCGTGGCTATGAAAAACCTCCCCTGGCTCCCTGCCCTCCTCCTCGCCGTGCTCCTCCCCACCCTAAGCCACGCCCAAACCGCCGCCGAATCCCTGGCCCAGGTGAGAAAGCTCTCCGAGCAAGGCAACCACCGCGAAGCCGCCGACCTCGGGAAGGCCGCGCTGGCGAAGGCGGATGCGACGGGGGAGCTGGTGCTAGTCACTTGCGAAGCTTTAGATAGCCTCGACGCACACCAAGAGCAGGAAGAAGTCCTTGAAGCGTCCGCTAAGGCACATTCCAAAAATTGGGATGTGCTTAGCCAATGCGGGCAGCGGTTCCTTCAATTGGAGCATTTTGGGCCTGTGGTGGACGGAACGTTTCGTCGAGGTGTAAGAAGCAGCCAAGCCGAACTCAAAACAACGCACATACGAGACCGTGTTCGTGCGCTCCAGATGATCCAGTCTGCTTGGAAAGCATTGCCAGCAAGTGCAAGCAAACAAGACCGCCAAGAAGTTTTAGATGCATTAAGGGAGGCACTATCCATCAATGATAACTACTCCAGCGGCGCTTGGTCACTCCTCCATCTCACTGATCTCACCACTCTGCCTGATTTCGATGATCAAAGTGGCCTTGATGAGCCCTCGAGCGGTTACCCCGTCGATGCTGATGGCAACCCCATCTTCTTCAAAGCCACCGCAAGCTGGGAGACTGCGAAGAACGATGGCGAAAGGCTTTTCTGGATCATGGAATCCATCACCAAGCTCGGCCCTGAGGAAGCTCGTGAGACGCGTCAACACATCGCTGAACTCACCAAGTCCTGGTTCTCCGTGCAGACGCTGGCGGAGTATGGTTTCCGTTTTGATGCCGGTGAAGACGAGGGCAGCACGAAGAGCAGCATCGCCACGCTGCACACGCTGAAGGATGATGAAACCGTCGCCAAACTCGCCACCGGGCCGAAGCGGTTCGCGCTGCCTGATGGGGCGAACTTTATGCGGCTCTACCAGATGCTCGCCGAGGATAATCTAGCGACGTCAGACGAGCGGGTAGATGCCTGGACAGAAATCGCCTACGAACTCCGCGACCGCCGCCAATACGTACGTGCTGCTGAAGCTCTGAAGAAAGCCATCGCGCTCGAAGACGATGCAGATCAAAAGAAGGGAATCCAAGCCCAGCTCGATCAGATCACCGGGAACTGGGGCCGCTTTGAACCGCAGGGGGGCATGCCTGCGGGGAAGGAAGCCAAGCTCCAGCTCGTCTTCCGCAATGCCAAGAAGATCAGCCTCAGTGCCCGCAAGGTGGATGTGGCGAAGCTGCTGGCCGACACGGAGGCTTACCTGCGTGGCGAGCCGCAGGAGCAGGACTGGCAGAAGACCAATGTCTCAGCCGTCGGCCAGCGGCTCTTGGAAAAGGATGGCGAGAAGTATCTCAGCAAGCCTGTCGCCGAATGGAACCAGGATCTCGAACCTCGGGGGAATCATTGGGACAAGCGCGTCGATGTCGCCACGCCGCTCAAGGATGCGGGTGCCTATCTCGTCGAAGGCACATTTGAGGGGAATCCAGAACGGGCTGAAGCCCGAACTACAAACAAAACCCGGGCGCTGGTCTGGCTGGAGGGCATGGTGATCGTGAAGACGATGCAGGCGAATGCGGCGCATTACTTCGTGGCGGATGCGGTGACGGGAGCACCTGTCGCTGGAGCCACGGTGAAGTTCTTTGGCTACAAACAGGACTGGGGCCGCCCTGGCCTGCTGAATCGCGAGAAGCGGCTCTACCAATTCAAAGACATCCAAGCCACCACCGACGAGCACGGGCAGGTCAAAGTCACGGACAGCAAGGTGAACGAATATCAGTGGCTCATCCGTGCCAGCGCGGCCGATGGACGGCTAGCCTACCTCGGGTTTGAGGGGCTGTATTTCCATAACAACCGTGAGTCCTTCAGCGAGCAGACACGCCTCTACTCCATCACGGATCGTCCGGTTTATCGGCCGAATCAGGAGGTGAAGTGGAAGGCCTGGGCACGCCTCGTCGGCTATGATCCGAAGCTGAACACGAACAAGTTTGCAGGCAGTTCCATCCAGGTCACGATCAGCGATCCGCGTGGCGAGGAGTTGCTGAAGAAGACCTACAAGGCGGATGACTCGGGCGCGATCAACGACTCGATCACGCTCGGTGATGAAGCGACGCTCGGGCAATACAGCATCCAGTTTGTTTTGAAGCGTGCCTTGGGAGGAGATCAGCACCTCGGGCAGCACCAGTTTCGTGTCGAAGAGTACAAGAAACCCGAGTTTGAAGTGAAGGTGGAGGCTCCTGAGAAACCTGTGGCACTCGGCGATAGCTTCGAGGTGAAGGTGAAGGCGGATTACTACTTCGGCGGGCCGGTGAAACAGGGGAAGGTGAAATACAAAGTGCAGCGCAGTGCCCACACGGAGCGCTGGTTCCCGATGGGGCGCTGGGACTGGCTCTTCGGCAGTGGCTATGGCTGGCGCGCGAGCTATTACGACTGGTATCCCGGCGCGCGGAACTGGTGCTTCTGCATCCCGCGCTATCCCTGGGTGCGCTGGCACAGCAATCCGCCCGAACTCGTGTCCGAGGGTGAGGCCGCGCTCAAAGAAGACGGCACCTTCAGCGTGAAGATCGACACCGCCCTCGCGAAGGAACTCCACGGCAACGAAGACCATCGCTACGAAATCGAAGCGGAGGTAACGGATGCCTCCCGCCGCACCATCTTTGGCAAAGGTAGCGTGCTCGCGGCTCGTCGGCCTTTTGAAGTCTATGTCTCGCTGGATCGCGGCTACTACAACTCGGGGGATAGCGGTAGTGTGAGCATCCATGCTCGCACTCTGGATGGTCGTGAGGTGAAGGCCACGGGTGATCTGGTGCTGTATCGCATCACTTACGCGAAGGACGGCACGCCGAGCGAAGAAGGCGTCAGCAAAGTAGCCATCTCGCTCCGCGAGATGAGCGACAACGCCTCGATCACCCGCCTCACGTTCCCCCGTGGCGGCCAATACCGCGTCTCCGCCAAACTCAAAGACGAAGCCGGGCACGAGATCGAAGGCATTAGCTTCATCACCGTGCGTGGCGAGGGCTTTGATGAGGGGATAGGGTTCCGCTTTGATGACCTGGAACTCATCACGCAGAAGGACGAATACGCGCCCGGCGAGGAAGTGGAGATCACGCTGAACACGAATCGCCCAGGCAGCACCGTGGCGCTGTTTTTGCGCACGCAGAACAGCACCTATCCCGAGCCGATCTGGCTGAAGCTGGAAGGCAAGAGCACCACGCATCGCTTCAAGCTCACGGAGGCGGATCAGCCGAACCTCTTCATCGACGCCTACACCGTCAGCGATGCCAAGGTGCATCAGGTCACGCGACAGATCGTCGTGCCGCCGAAGAAGCGCATCGCCACGGTGGAACTGATGCCGGACGCGGAGACTTACCTGCCGGGTCAGGGGTCAAAGGTCAAAGTGCGGGTCAAGGATGCAGAAGGAAAACCCTTCACCGGTCAGGTCGTGCTCACGGCCTATGACAAGGCGCTGGAATACATCTCCGGCGGCAGCAACCAGGAGGACATCCGGCCTTTCTTCTGGGGCTGGAAGCGGAGTCATTATCCACAGGTGGCGGACTCGCTCCGGGAGGTGGATGCATACCTACCAAAGGAGGGTGAGGTGTGGATGGACTTTCTGGGGGTTTTTGGTGCTGGCCTCGCCGACGCTGAACGAGAAGAGTTTACCAGAACCCGGTCAAGAGATCTCGATGTCGGCGAGGGCCGTGGCGGCATGGCTCTGCGGAAATCTGCCATGCCGATGGCTGCAATGGCTGCCCCTGCGCCAGCAGCATCAGCGGACGCATTTGCCGGAGGTGCCCCGCCTCCTGCGCCAGAAGCAGCAGGTGGCGAAGAAGGCGGCCCCCAGCCCATGATCCGCACGAACCTTGCCGACAGCGCGGTGTGGGTGGCGGATTTCGTCACGGATGCGAAGGGCGAGGGCGAGCTGAATTTCAATCTGCCGGAGAACCTCACCACCTGGAAGCTGCGCTCCTGGGTCATGGGCCCGCAGACGCAGGTCGGCGAGGCCACGGTGGAGGTCATCACGCGGAAGAACCTCATGGTCCGCCTGCAAGCACCGCGCTTCTTTGTGGAGAAGGACGAAGTGGTCATCTCCGCCAACGTCCACAACGAGATGGACGTGGCACAGGAGGTGACGGCGGTGCTGGAGCTGGAAGGCGGAGTCTTGGAGTTCGTAGTTCGGGCTTCAGCCCGCTCTGAACCGCCTAAAGGCGGAACTACAAACCCAGAACGGGCTGAAGCCCGAACTACGAGCGTTCCGATAGCCGCCCACTCCGAACACCGCTTCGACTGGCGCGTGAAAGTCATCGGCGAAGGCGAGGCGAAGATCCGCGTCAAAGCCCTCGCTCAAAAAGACAGCGACGCCATGGAGATGACCTTCCCGGCTTACACGCACGGGATGCTCAAGACGGACTCCTGGAGCCTCGCACTGCGGCCTGATCAGGCGAGC
>JBIKIA010000734.1:0-2584 GCA_044361885.1 Prosthecobacter sp.
CTCCAGCCCTCCTATGCATGCGGAACCCGCCGTTCCGGCTCAGATGGGCCGCTGGGCGGTCATGACCGACATCATGCGCCGCCAGCCTTTCTGGGTGACCAACATACTTCCCGTCATACTGACTCTTCTGATGGGCTGGCTGGACGACATCACAGGCTGGGAAGTCAGTCTCTTCATTTTCTATGCTGTGCCCATCATTCTGGCGGTCTGGTGGTCAGGCAGCGCTGCGGGATTTTTCATCTCCGTTCTCTCGGGCATCGTCTGGTGGTATTCGAATAACGACACCCACCCCTATGAAACCGAAATCGGCTACCTCTGGGCGCTGGTGAACCGAGAGTTTTACTTCTGCGTTGTCGTCTTCGCCGTGAATGCCGTACGCAACCGCCAGGACTCCGATGCCGCACACATCCACATGCTGGAAGAGAGGCGGCAGCTCGAAAAAGACATCGTCAGTGTCAGCGAACATGAGCAACAACGCATCGGTCGGGATCTGCATGACGGGCTCTGCCAGCAGCTTGCGGCCATTGGTTGTGCCGTTCGAGCCCTCTCTGAAGACATGCAGGCCAAAGGTATCGAGGGAGCCAACGATGCCTCCCAGATTGAGGAGTCTCTCCAACAAGCCGTGGTAGAGGCCCGCGACCTCGCCCGTGGCATTTTCCCTGTACACGTGGACCGCAGCGGACTCTCAGCCGCACTCAAGGATCTAGTGCAGATAACCTCACGGCTCACCGGAACGAACATCGAAATCCAGGAAAACTCCGAGCTACAGCTCGACTCCCCGGAGGCCTCCATGCACCTCTACCGCATCGCCCAGGAAGCCGTGGCCAATGCCGTGCGCCATGGGCAGGCCAGAAACATCCTGATCAAAATCGAGCTGAACGATCAAACCCTCACCCTCATCATTGAGGACGATGGCAAAGGCATGGACCCTCGGGCCATTCGCAAGGCTGAAGGCATGGGCCTGCGCACCATGCGCTACCGCGCCCAGGCCATTGGTGCAGAACTCCACTTCGAGCCAAGACTCAGCGGCGGCACACGCGTCCGCTGCCAGCTCAGGATCCAGCACACCCCCACCACCCACGATCATGAATTCCATCGCTAAAAAAGTACTTCTCGTCGAAGACCACCCCATGTTCCGTGAACACCTCGGAGCGATGATCAAGCGTGAGCTTGGCCTCTCGATCTGCGGAGAAGCCGCCAACATTCAGGACGCCATGCTCCAGATCATCGAGACGAAACCAGACGTGGCGATTGTGGACATCACCCTGCAGGGCTCGAGCGGCCTCGAATTACTCAAAGACCTGAAAGCCCAGGGCATCGAGGTCGATGTCCTCGTGCTGTCCATGCATGATGAAGAACTCTACGCCGAACGTGCCCTGCGTGCCGGAGCCAAGGGCTACATCAGCAAAAACGAGGCGTCCAAAGAAGTCGTCAAAGCCCTCCGCAGCGTCCTGAGCGGCGAGATCTATGTCAGCCAGAGGATGAATGCCAGGCTGCTCAGCCGCATCATCCAAAAGCGTTCCACCGTGCTCGTTGGTATGGAGACACTCGCCGACCGTGAGTTGGAAGTCTTCCAGCTGCTCGGTCGTGGCAAGAGCACCAAGGAGATCGCCGACAGCCTCCACCTCGGTGAATCCACCGTCGAAACCTACCGCGCCCGCATCAAGGACAAGCTCCAACTCCGCAGTGCCGCCGAGCTGTATCTGCGGGCTGGTGAATGGGTGCGCGAGCATGGGGCATGACATCTAGCTGGCGCCCACCGCTACGGTGACAGTCTTTTGCCAGGACGGGCATGTTTCTGCCAGAGTGTTTGCAGCAACCTGCACACACACTTATGTCAGACTTACCCAGCAATCATGAGGCACCGGCCAACACTTCCCGGCGCACCTGGAGCATGGCGCTCGCCATCACTCTCCTCGCCATACTTCCCTGGCTGATCTACGGTCACACACTGCGCTTCAGCACAGTCTTGGATGACGACACCTATGTTTTCAACAATCCTTACCTGAGAGACGCCTCAAGCTTTCTCTACCTGCTGGATATAAAAGGCTTCGTTCACCGCTGCCTTCAATGGGGTGTCAGTGCTGATCTCGCCTTGAATTTTATCACCCGGCCCGTCACCTATCTCACTTTTTATTTCAACCATCTCGTCGGCGGTGATGACACCACCACTTATCGCTTGTTGAACATTGCCATTCACATGGGCAATGGCCTGCTCCTCTTCTGCTTCATCCGCAGACTCATCCGGCGAGACTCATTTTCCCTGCTCGCTGCCGCCACAGCAGGCCTCCTTTTCATCGCCCATCCTTTGGCGACGGAGTCCGTTACTTACATCACTCAGCGATTCGAATCCCTGGCCACTTTCTTCTGCCTTCTGGCATTGCTTCTGCATGTGCGGGCGCGCTCGGCCAGCAGTGTTCTGCAAAGGAGAACACTGGCTGCTGCGGCCATCGTTGCCACGGCCCTGTCCATGCTTTCAAAGGAGACTGGTGTGGTAACGCCAGTCTTGATGGTGCTGCTCGACTGTCTCCACTTTCAGGATCGACTGCCAGCCGCTCTGCGTCGTGCGGCGGGATCTCTGGCG
>JBIKIA010000733.1:0-2584 GCA_044361885.1 Prosthecobacter sp.
TCACCAGTTCACGGTAGTGCTTGAAGATGATGTCAGGTGAGTTGCCAGCTTCGAGAGCGACCTTGGCTGCATCTTTAACAACGGCGAGACGGTAGCTGATGTAGGAGTGACGCAGCGCATTCCGCGGCCACTCCATGCCAAGCTTTTCAGCCAACTTGGTGAGATCAGGCGCAACCTTGCCAACCACCTTGCCCTCTCGTGTTAACGGTTCAATCCATGCCGCCAGATTATCACTGATCGGCACGATTCGCCGGGATGCTGTTTTGGCCTGATCGGCCCTCAACATGATGATTCGTCGGTCCAGATCTACTGCCTTCCACTCCAAACGTTTGATCTCAGCCATGCGCAGCCCGGCAAATCCGCCAATGGCCAGGAGCGCCAACTCCTCCGATGAAGCTGCGGCAAGAAGCTTGGTCATCTCCGCTGGTTGGAAGATTTCCGTCTTCGTCTCACCCTCCTTGGCAATGGGCACCAGTTCTGCCGCCGTCGCTTCCGACTGCGGCAAGTAGCCGCGAGACTTGGCGAAAGAGAAGAACACCTTGATGCAGCGATGCAACGAATTGCGAGTCACCGGGGTGTGATTGAGGCTTCGCAGCCACCGGTCAATATCGCCAGACTTGATGATCAAAATCTCACCAGGAAAGGCGGCGGCAAAGCGCTTCACGCTTCCAGATAGTTGGAACCGATAGATGCGGCTCAGATTGTCCTCCGCCTTGGCCTTCACAAACTCAGCAATCAGGTCCGGCACTTTCACCCCGAGTTGCACGCCTCGATTTCGCCGCACGAACTCCTGGATGGCAGCCATCAGTGGCACATCCCCGAGCAACTGTCGGCAGCGTGCGTATTCCTCAACCGCAGCCACCAGCGGCATGTTGAAGGGCGTTATCAGACGTTCCGCAGCGATATGGTTTTCTCGCTGGGCAGAAGTCAGATCGTTGCTGGAGGATTTGCCTTCCTGAATCTTGCGGGCCATCAACTGAGCCTCAGCTTTGGCCTTTTCAAGACTGCCGAAGTTTCGCCGCACGCGCTTGCCGTTCATGTGATAGGCCACGGTGTAGCAATCCCACCTGCGGACACGGCCCTTGTAGATCGGCACCACAGCGCTACCATGCTTCATCTTCAAGAATGGCCGCCCTCTTTTCCGAGTGCCTTCCTCGCTTGTCCTAATTGTGTCCTGCATACCACCGGATGAGGTGTCAACCTCCGGCGATACCGCTCCTATAAACCCTTGATTATGAGATGTTTGAGAAGTTTTCCCTTCGAGAAAAAAGGGCTCTATGATATAAGATTGGCAATCGAAGCAGGATTTGACTGCCAGTCGAATCGACGACATAAAACCACTCGTCCTGCGTTCACTGCGCAAGATGAAATCCGCGCTGACCAGCCTCCTCCTCTCCGCTCTCTGCTCTTCGCTCTCAGCAGCCGAGAAGCCGGACGTGCTCGTCATCATCGCCGACCAGTGGAGCCCGCGTTATGTGAGCTGGGATAACAAAGAGGTGCGTACGCCGCAGCTCGACCGCATTGCGCGTGAGGGGATGATATTCGACGCGTGTTACACGACCTCGCACGTGTGCATGCCTGCGCGGGTGTCGCTGCTCACGGGACTGTATTCGCACAATGGCGGTCACGCGCTGTGGGGCAATGCGACGGGCTATTTTCCGGAGCCAGAGAATGCGCCGATGTTTAGCGACATCCAACGCGCCGGATTCACCACCGCGCAGATTGGCAAGACACACTGGACTGCGGGTGCGGCGTGGAAAGAGCGGTTCAAGAACAGCGGGGCCTTCTTCAAAGCGCTCGACCTCGATCATGTGGCGGACATTCCCGGCCCGCCGGATTCAGCGAAAGGCCGTGATCCATACTCACAGCATCTGCAAAAGCTCGGCCTGCTCCAGGCCGTGGCGGATGACCTGCACGGACGCTACACCAAGGGCGAGTTCGAGCCGCGTGCGAGCGTGGTGAAGACGGAGGATTATCACGACAGCTTCACCACGGGCCTCGCGGTGAACTACATCGGTGCGCAACCGAAGGACAAGCCGCTGTGCCTCGTCGTGAGCCTCCACTCGCCGCATCCGCCGCTCGATGCGCCGGGCGAATACGCCACGATGTTTGATCCCGAAAAGCTGACGCTGCCCGCGAATGTGCCGGAAAAATATCTGCGTGAAGGTCATGCGCTCGATCACGCCGCCACACGCCGCATGTTGGCGAACTACCTCGGCAAAATGGCGCTGGTGGATGACTGCGTGGGCCGACTCGTTGGTGCGATGAAAACACGCGGCACCTGGGAAAACACGCTGGTCATCTTCACCGCCGATCATGGCGAGATGATGGGCGCACACCGCTACCTCACCAAAGGCCGCTTCTATGAGGAGTCCGTGCGTGTGCCGCTCGTCGTCCGCTGGCCCGGTCATGTGAAAACTGGGCGCAGCAAAGCTCCGGTGCAGATGATGGACGTGTATCCCAGCATCGTCGAAGCCGTCGGTGGTGAACTCACGGCGGGGCGCTTTGCGAAATCGCTGCTCCCTATCGCCACCGGCCAGCAAGAGCGCATTCGCCCCATCGCCATCAGTGAGATCGGCGACAA
>JBIKIA010000178.1:0-8807 GCA_044361885.1 Prosthecobacter sp.
AGGTGGAGAGTGCGCAGTTCTCAGTTTGTCCAAACTGAGAACTATACCACCACCTCCACCGCCTCACACTTCTCCCGCCAGCCGGGAAAGTTCCAGACATTGGGGAAGCCGGAGCACTGGATGGGTTTCACAGCCTGGATTCGGCAGACATTCAGGCCTTCGAGGAAGAGGCATTCGCCATTTGGCTTGTCGATGATCGAAAGCCCGCTGCGTTTGGAATTCAAGCGCGTGCTGGTCTCGATGAACTCCTGCTCATCCATGCCAATGTAGGCCGCGATGGCGGTGACCTCTTCGGTGGTGACGTTCACATCACCCGGCCAGCGGCAGCAGTTTCCGCAACGCACGCATTGGAAATACGGTTCGGAGGATTCGGCAGCAGGTGTGTCAAGCGGGGCAAGTTCAGGCATGGAAACTTTTCAATTCGCGGGATCAAAGGGGTGACTCCATAATGGCTGGATGTTCCGACTCCTGCAACGCATGGATGATGCCGAACCGCGCCACGTCGCGGGTGGTGAGACCATGCCTGCAAAACGTCCTGAGCTGCGTCCGCTGACGGTGCTGGCAGATGCGGATGAGTCGGAGTTGGATGCTCTGGAAGACTGGGCGCGTGGTCTCGACTGGGTGCAGTGGCTGCTCTCCGGCGTGCGCCAGCGAATGTCGCATCTGCACTTCGTTTCGGAGCGCTCGCGGCCACGCATTGGTTTGCGCACAGATTGGGATCGCTTCGCCAGCGGGCCGCTCGACTCGATTCTGGCGGCGCATTTTCATGCCTGCTGGCAGGCGGTGCAGCAGCATGATCTTTGCGCGCTGATGGCGGTTGATGAGGCCTTTTCCAAAGCTCTCTCAGAGGAGGAATGTGCCCGCAGTGTGGAAGCCTGTCGCCTTTTGCTGAAAGCGACGAATCGCGCACGCTACCAGGGGCTGCTCGGACGCTTCCGCACGGCTTGCGAGTCGGGTGCCACGCCGGGACATTTCCTCACGTTGTGGGCGGTGGTGGCGCACTTTTTCCAGCTCAGCCTGACGAACGGCATCGCCGAATATCTGCGCCTCGAATGGGGGATCGCCACACGGCATCTGCCGGAGACGCCGCCGATGAAAGATCTGCCGCAGATCACGGCGCGCGTGATGCAACGCGGTCTGGCTGAGTTGCGCGTGGTGGCGTGATCACACGAGCCGGACGTAGCGTCTTCCCGGCAGGGCGCGGATGAGGCGTTTCATCTCCAGGCGCATGAGGGTGACGTTCACGGTGGCTTGAGTCAGGCCGGACCGTGTGGCGATGTCGTCGATGTGGCGCTCGTCGGTGTCGATGGCATTCAGCAGGATCTCTTCATCCAAAGTGAGCGTCACGTTCGGCTTCGTGGCCTCCAGTGTCGGAGGCTTCGGAGCGGTGGGGAAGAGGGTCATCAAATCATCCAGCACATCACCACCATCCATGACGAGCTTGGCGCCTTGCTGGATGAGCCGGTTGCAGCCTGCGGAGGTCGGTTTGTCGATCTGACCGGGCACGGCATAAACGGTGCGGCCCTGCTCCGTGGCCTGCTGCGCGGTGATGAGCGAGCCGCTTTTCAAAGGGGCCTCGGTAACGAGCAGTCCATTGCTCCAGCCTGCGACGATGCGGTTGCGATACGGAAAGGTCTGTTTGTCGGCGATGCGATCCACGGGGTATTCGCTGATGACCGCGCCGTTTTGGGCGATGCGCTCGGCCAGTGCCATGTTCTCCGGCGGATACAGTTTGCCGATGCCCGAGCCGATGACGGCGATGGTGCGCCCTTTTGCGGCGAGAGCGGACTCGTGCGCAGCGGTATCGATCCCACGCGCCAGTCCGCTGATGACTGTGTAGCCGGCGAAGGCGATCTGGAAGCTCATCTTCTTCGTGGCATTCATGCCGTAGATCGTGGCATGGCGGCTGCCGACCACGCCGATGGCGTTGTGGTCGCGCTTCATTACCTCACCCCAGACGTAGAGCACCAACGGTGGATCGTAGATTGATCTCAGCAGAGTCGGGTAGAGTTCATCTTCCTGCGTCAGGATCGTGAGGCCCCGGTCGCTGATTTTCTTCAGCTCCAAAGCCAGATCGATCTGCGCCTCCCAGCCCGCCAGCGACTCCGCCTGAGCACGGCCAAAGCCTTCCACGTCCATGATCTCGGACGCCTTTGCCGAAAGAATCTGCTCCGGCGTGCCGAAGCGGGCCAGCAGCTTCCGCACACGCACCGGCCCCACCTGAGGAATCAGGTTCAGTGCGATCCAAGCTTCGGTGCGGGTCATGAGGCGTATCCATGCCGCAGACCTTTATTTCGTGCAATATGCGCCTTCATGGCGCTGCATCGCGAAATCAAATGAGCTGGAGATTGACTTTCATACCCGGTTTTTTGTAAAACCCATCATGCGCTCATCCCCTCATCCGGTCTTGTGCTGTCTGCTAATTCTGACAGTTCCCATCATGAGCCTACAAGCACAGACTCTGGAAGCTGTGAGTGTTTTTACGGTGGACGACCTCCTTTGTGAAACCTGGCCTGACCCTGGCGTCGTCGCTTTTCGGCGCACGGGCATCGTGGGGGACTTGGAGGTGAATTTTACCCTCACAGGCACGGCGCTGCGTGATGTGGACTATGGTGTGCCAGCCGGAACGACCATCACCATCCCAGCAGGTGAGCGCGAGGCTTGGCTGACACGCACTCCCGTGAATGACACGCTGACTGAGACCACGGAAACGATCTCTGTGACACTGCTGCCGGGAGCAGGTTACGCGATCCCCACGCTGGCGGCGAAACAGACGGCGAAGCTGACGATAGCCAATGGAAGTCTCACGAAACCCGGAGCTAAAGAGGCGATACGCTTCCTCAATCAGGCTGCCTTTGGCCCCAGCTCAGACAGCTTGGCAGACGTGGACATCATCCCGCAAAACGTGCATTATCTAATGGCGAACGGCTTCGATGCGTGGATCGACGGTCAGTTTAAGACCGCCGTCGGCCTGCACCAGCCCACGCTGGATGCGATGAAACGCACACGACAGGATGTGTATGCGGATGCCAAGACGCGCGCATGGTGGCAGCGCGCTATCGGCCCTGCGGCGATTGATCCGTTGCGGCAGAGGGTGGGCTTCGCGCTGAGTCAGATCTTCGTCATCTCAGACCGGGTGGACAGCCTCTCCGTCCAGCCCATCGGCATGGCAAACTACTATGACATGCTGCTGACAAATGCTTTTGGCAATGCGCGCACACTCCTGCTGAACGTAGCGCGGCATCCCTGCATGGGGGAATACCTCAGCCATCTGAAAAACCGCAAGGCGGACCCGGTGGCGGGCACCTTCCCGGATGAAAACTTTGCGCGCGAGATCATGCAGCTTTTCAGCATCGGGCTCTGGGAGCTGAATGCGGATGGCACGCGGCGGCTCGATCTCAGCGGCCAGCCCATCCCGACTTACGACAATTCCACGATCACCAGCTTCGCCCGGGTCTTCACCGGCCTGAGCTTCGGTGGCAGCACGAGGACGAACTTTTATTACCCACCAGAGAATTACACCTCGCCGATGCGGATGTGGGATGAGTTTCATGACATGGAGCCCAAGACACTGCTCAATGGTGTGGTACTGCCTGCACGCACAGCGAGCAATCCTGACCGTGGCACCGCCGGGATGCTGGACGTGCAGGGCGCGGTGGACTGCCTCTTCCATCACCCAAACATCGGACCCTTCCTCGGCAGGCAACTGATCCAGCGCCTCATCACCTCCAATCCATCCCCCGAATATGTGGGACGCGTGGCGGCGAAGTTTGCCAACAATGGCAGCGGTGTGCGGGGTGACATGCGGGCGGTCATCAAAGCCATCCTGCTGGATGCCGAGGCACGCAGCTACAGCCAGCTAGGCAGCTTGAGCTATGGGAAGCTGAAGGAGCCCTACCTCCGCACCGTGGCCCTAGCGCGTGCCTTCGATGCGAGGTCTGCCTCCGGCATTTATGAGCTGCATTACTTGGATGAGATCCACGCCCAGCAGCCGCAGTCCAACCCCAGCGTGTTTAATTTCTACCGCCCCAGCTTCAGCCCCGCCGGGCCGATTAGTGACGCGGGGCTCGTGGCGCCTGAGTTCCAGATCCTCCAGGCGATCACCTCGGTCTCGATCCCCAATTACTACGCCAATGCCATCCGCAACGGCTTCAACCGCTGGGGTCACAGCAATCCGAAGTACATCGTGCGGGCGCAACTGGCCCCGGAAAAACTGCTCTACAATGATGTGCCTGCACTGATGAGGCGGCTCGATCTTGTGCTGACCGGCGGCACGCTGGACCCCATCCAGCATCAAAACATACGTGAGGCCGTGGAGGCCATCGATAGCACTTTTTGGGACTGGCAAAACGAGCGCCTCTACCTGGCCATCTACCTCATCAGCACCCTGCCCGAGTGCGCCATCCAGCGCTAGACGAGAAAGGGAACCTCACTCCACCGAAACGATGAAAACCATGCTCGCCCGCCGCCCCTTCCTCCTGCGCAGCTCCTGTGCGGCCATGTCCTCCCTGCCGCTGCTGAACACGCTGCTGAATCTCAAACTGGCCGGCAGTCTCGCCGCTGCTGAGCCCGGCCCTGGCGACTACCGCGCGCTCGTCTGCCTCTTTCTTCCCGGCGGCATGGACTCGTTCAACATGCTCGTGCCACGCGGCACCACGGAGCACGCCGAGTATGCCACCATCCGGCAGGATCTCGCCCTCGCTAAGAACAGCCTCCTGCCCATCTCCCCGCTCGGCTCACCGGGCCTGGAGCTGGGGCTGCACCCAGGTCTGGCAGGGCTGCAAACTTTGTTCGGAGAGGGAAAGGCCGCCTTCATCACCAATGTCGGCACACTGGTAGAGCCGACGACGCGTGCGCAGTTTGAGGCAGGCAGCGTGCGACTGCCGCTGGGCCTTTTTTCCCACTCGGATCAGATCGAGCAATGGCAGACCTCCATGCCGGATGTGCGCTCCTCACGCGGCTGGGCTGGGCGCGCTGCGGACATCCTCCGCAGCCTGAATACGCAGGAGAATGTCTCCATGAATATCTCCCTCTCTGGCAGCAATGTCTTCCAGAGCGGACAGACCGCCTTCGAGTACACAGTGAATGAATATGGTGCCGAAACTCTGGACGGCTACGACCCTGCCGAGACCAGCCCGTGGAGCCTCACGCCACTGCGCACCCGCGCCATTGATGGCCAGCTCGCGGTCAGTTATCAGCACCTTTTGACCCAGGCCTTTCAGCAGAAAAAACTCGATAGCCTGGATGCCTACACGCTCTTTAACAGCGCCACCGCGCCCGCCCTGCCCAGCTCCGTGATCTGGCCAGATACTTACTTCTCGCGGCAGATGCAGATGATCGCGAAGTCCATCGCCGGGCATACCACGCTGGGGCACACGCGGCAGACCTTCTTTGTCCAATATGGCGGCTGGGATCACCATGATGAAGTGCTGACAAACATGGGTGATCAGATGCCTGAGATGAGCATGGTGGTCACCGCCTTTTACCGGACGCTGGCAGCCATGGGCATGCAGGACAGCGTCACCCTTTTCACCGCGTCTGACTTCGGTCGCACGCTCACCAGCAATGGCGAAGGCAGTGACCACGCCTGGGCGGGGAATCACTTCGTCCTCGGCGGTGCCGTGCAGGGTCAGCGCATCTACGGGCAGTATCCCGTGCTGTATGAAGACAGTCCGCTGGATGTCGGTCGTGGCCGGCTCATCCCCACCACCAGCGTGGATGAATACTTCGCCGAGCTGGCTCTGTGGCTCGGGGTGCCGAAGACCAGCCTGCCACTCGTGCTGCCAAACATCTCGCGCTTTTACAACACCGCTGGCAGCGGGCTGCCGCTCGGCTTCCTCGCCTGATGAAGCGCATCGGCGGCCTCTGCATCGCGGTCATCATTCTCGTGTGGTGGCTCCTTCCCACCGAGCCATCGCCGCAGCAGCGCAGCGCGTCATCACCGCCCGAGACTGCTGCGCTGCACGCCGGCACATCTGTCGCAGGCTCACCACTCGCCGCTGAGCTGCATGCCGGGCCAGATCCCGCAGATGATGTGCGCATCCTCCATGGGCTCATCCGCCAGTATCTCACCGCACTCCAGCGCCGCGCAGGCCCGCCCATCGGGGATGATGCCGATCTCGTGCGTGCACTGACAGGGAGGAATCCGCTGCGCTTCATCGTCATCCCGCCCGGCCATCCTGCGATCAGTGCGGAGGGTCGTCTGCTGGATCGCTGGGGCACGCCCTACCACATCCACGCCCGCAGCTCCGCCAGCTATGAAGTGCGCTCCGCTGGCGCAGACCGCCGGCTCTTCACGGCAGATGATCTCAGTAGTGATGGCGGGATGTGACAGAGGTTTTGGAATTATCTTTGCATCGCGGGGGGCTTCATGTATCACGACTCAAATCCACACCATTCATGGGCGACACCAACGGCAATCGGAAATTCAGGCGCGTTCTTCTCAAACTCAGCGGCGAGGCTCTTCGGGAGCCGGGCAGCACTGATAACATCAGCCCCCCCATCGTCGAAGACATGGCGGCGCAGATCAAAGCTGCGCACCAGACCGGCATCGAGATCGCCCTCGTCGTGGGTGGCGGTAATTTCTGGCGCGGCGTCAGCGCGAGCAACAAAGGCATGGAGCGCGCCACGGCTGACTACATGGGCATGCTCGCCACAGTGATGAACTCGCTGGCCCTGCAAAGCATGCTGGAGGCCATCGACGTGCCGACGCGCGTGCAGAGCGCCATCGAAATGAAAAACGTGGCCGAGCCTTTCATCCGCCGCGTGGCCATGCGCCATCTGGAGTTGGGACGCGTAGTGATCTTCGCCGCTGGCACGGGCAATCCATTCTTCTCCACCGACACCACCGCCGCTCTACGCGCGAGTGAGATCGGCGCGGATGTCGTTTTCAAAGCCACCAAGGTGGACGGCATCTACGACAGTGATCCGAACAAGAATCCAGACGCTGTGCGCTATGACAGCGTCAGCTTCCAGGATTGCCTGACGAAGCAGCTCAAGGTCATGGACGCCACCGCCTTCTCCCTTTGCCAAGAGAACAACATGCCCATCGTCGTCTTCAGCATGAATGAGCCGGACAACATCCGCCGTGCGCTCGTGGGCGAGCCTCTCGGCACTGTGGTGAATGCCACTGGAACACTTTGAACTTCAGGCGTGTGACTCCACGTCATGACTGAAACGCTCACTTACGAAACGCCGCAGTTCCTTCAGAAGCTGGTCGGGCATGATCTAGCGGGATTGAAGGTCGTGGCAGAAAGCTGCGGCGTGCAAGTCACCTCGCGCGACAGTTGGGTGAAGATCGAAGGGGGAGAGAAGTCCGTCTCTGCCGCTCGGGAGGTTTTCATTCAGCTCGAAAAAGTGCGCCGCCAGGGCGGGGAGATCTCCAGCGCCATGATCAAGCTCGTGGCCGAAAGCGTGCTCTCCGAGCATGGCGACGAGCCCGCCGAGGCCATCCACGCGCTGAAGCTGCTGACCTCCAACAAGAAGCCGCCCGTGCTTGCCAAGACGCGCGGCCAGATCAGCTACGTGCAGGCCATGCGGGAAAACGAAGTCGTCTTCGGCATCGGCCCGGCGGGCACAGGAAAGACCTTCCTCGCCATGGCCCAGGGGCTGCATTTGCTCCGCGAAAAGCAGGTCCAGCGTCTCGTGCTCACCCGACCTGCCGTAGAGGCTGGCGAGGCGCTCGGCTTCCTGCCCGGCGACCTCAAAGAGAAGATCTTCCCCTACCTCCGTCCGCTCTACGATGCCCTTTTCGAGATGCTCGAGCCCGAAGAAGCCGAGCGACTGATCGAGAAAGGGGCCATCGAGATCGCCCCGCTGGCCTACATGCGCGGACGCACGCTGAAGAATGCCTTCATCATCCTGGACGAAGCCCAAAACACGACTAGCGAGCAGATGCTCATGTTCCTGACCCGCCTCGGCGAAGGAGCCAGATGCGTCATCACGGGCGATCCCTCCCAGGTCGATCTCCGCCGCCATGTGAAATCCGGCCTGCGCGAGGTCGTGGAGATCCTACCCGGCGTAGCGGGGGTCCGTTTCGTTCACTTCCTGAGCAAGGACATCGTCCGACTCCCCGTCGTCCAGCGCATCATCGAAGCCTATGAGCGGCATCGCGCCGAGACGGAAAAGGCCAAAGCTGCTCTCAAAAGTGGCTCTTGAGCTGCCTTTTTGAACAGCGCTCAGGGCAAATCACGCCTTGTCCCGCACTCGCACTGTGGTAGGCTTTCGCCCCATAGAGCCATGTTTGAATCCCTCCGGCGTGCCCGATTACAGCGTGAAGGTTTATCCTGCGGAAAAGTCCGCCGGAAGCACCAGGATGGTGACTTGGTCGATGAACTCCGCACCCATCCTGCGGCCACAGTCTTGGTCTATGCCATGTTCTTTGTCGGGCTCGGCATCCTGATGAATCTCGCCGCCTCGGCAGTGCCGGGCACGATCCAGCCGCAGTTGACCGCCTACCTATGCGCGGGTGCCATCGGTGCGGCGATGGTGATTCATCTCCTCGTCGCTCTTAAAGACGAGATCACGGACAACACCGAACTGCTGCTGCTGCTCGGTACCCTGCTTCTGCAATTTGCCGCCAGCGTTGGCATGATCGACTTCGCGTATGAAAAAGGCTGGTCTGGGGCTTTGCCGGTGCTCGCGCTGCCACACGCACTTGGACCGATGGTGCTCTCTGTGGCACTCGGGAGGAAGATCGGCCTCTTTGGAGCCATCTACTCCAGCTTGCTCGGTGCCATCGTCTTCATGGCGGTGAACGTGGTGACCTACCTCGCCTGTTCGGCACTCATTGGTTTCCTCGTCGTCCT
>JBIKIA010000768.1:0-2578 GCA_044361885.1 Prosthecobacter sp.
ATCGTCGGAGGTGGCTGCATCCGGTGGCAGTTCGATTTCAGGGGCAGTTCGTGTGGGCATGGTGGTGGTGTGGAGTTTGGGTTCAGGCTACAGGCTCCGCAGCTTGCGTAGTACCAGTGCCGCAAAGTGCAGCTTCGATGCGCGTGGTGTCGCTGCCCTGCACGATCTGGCGTGCATAGGCGGGGATGCGGCGGCGCAGGATGATCATCTGCTTGGGGCTGAGGCATCCGCGTCGCTGATACTGACGGGCGAAGCTGGTCAATATCTCTGCATCAGGGCCGGTGAACCCGATGCCGTTGCGCTCGATGGTGGTTTCGCGGCATTGTTCGTCGGCAGTCTGGTTTTGGTAGATGCGTATCAGCGCGCGCAGCGCCCAGCGGTCGTTGCTGGCAAGGCGATGGCGCAGTTGTTCGATCATGTCTTTCTTGCTCATGGGTGGAGGGATGGGTTCGGGTTCATTGCCCTTGCGGGCCGTCTCCTTGCCTCGTCACCGTGACTTCTGTTGTCGCACCGTTTGCGACACCATATTGGCGCACGAACACCTCCATAAACCCCTGCTGCTTGATGTTGCGATCCCACTGTTTGGCGAAGCTGCGCAGCTCCTTCATCCACTGTGACTGCTTCACCTTGATCAAGCCTTCGCGGCTCACCTCTGCCAAGACTTGGTAAGCTCCGAGATAACTGTTTTCAAAGGTGAGTGGTGTCCATGTCGTGCCCTCTGCCGAAGGCACCACGAGGAACGTGATCTCGGGATCACGCATGGCATCGCCGTTCTGTTCAGAGTAATGCGCGATGCTGAGTTCATACGCGCCGTTGGGATAGGGGCCGCCGATCACCTCGATCACCAGCCGCATGAACGGCGGGTTCTCGAGGCGGAGGTAGCGAGTGCGGACGGCTTCAAAGCCGCCGTGTTGGTCAATCATTCGTTGGATGTGTTTCATGGTCGTTTGTGGGGTGGGGATTCAGGGTTGGGGTCACCACTCGAAGAGCGGCAGGTCCGAAAAGGTTTCGCCATCGGCGTCGAGACGCGCATAGGCGTAGCCACGAGCCTTGATGGCCAAGAGCACGCCTCGCAGGTGCGGGAACGTCGTCATTTCATCGGCATCGAGATCTTCGATGAGGAACAGATGACCCACGCCATCGAGCAGGTGGGCCAAGAGGGGCGGATCATCCGGTGCACGACACTCCAGCGGACGAAGCCGCAGCAAGGCCTCAGCTTCGCTCGGTGGGATGTGCCGTGTGGACACCACGGGCACATGCATGATCCATGGGCCGGGGCTGTCGTGAAGGATGGGGATTTGGGCGGTAGTGAACAGGCTCATGAGGGTTGGTGGTCGAGATAGGATTCGAGATCGGCGAGCGCGGCCCGCACGCAGCCGCCGCTGCCCACGGCGATCTGCGTGGCGGTGACGGAGGGCACGGCCCAATGGGCGCTCAGGAACGCCGCCAGTTCCTCCGTGGTGGGCGGTAGCAGCTTGATGGCTTGGAACCGCGTCTGGAACCGCTCGGTGAGCAGATCCAATTGCAGGTTGCTCGTGCCGAGGAACGCCCGGCCCGGTGGCAATCGGTCCAGGTAGGTGAGCAACAAGTCCTGCGCTTCCCGTGAGCAGCGGTCCAGCTCATTGACGATCTTGACCGACCATGAACTGAACAGGCTGCCATAGGCAAGCTGCCGCATCCACTCGCGCACGAGGTCCACCGTGACCTCACGTCCGTTGTAGTCCTCAATGGCCAGCGGCGTGCCGGCCAACTGCAATGCCACCAGTTCCACCACACTCGTTTTGCCAACGCCCGGCGGACCATAGAGCAGGAGCTTCATCGTGGCCGAGGGATCACTGGAGAGGCGCTTGGCTTTGCTCGCCTGCGCCATCGCCACTCGTTTGGCCTGGCCGATCAAATCCTCCGCCGTGCGCGGTCGCCAGTTCATCGGCGAGGATGGAGCTTGTTTTATCGCACGTTCACGCGGCTTGGATGCCATGATGGACCTCCTTCCCATGAGTCGTGGAGAGCGTCGTAATCGCAGCCGTGATGGCCCGTGCGCCCTTCTTGTAGAGTGTGACGGCCAGCAGTTCGCCGTCGAGCCACACGGCCCAGTACCGCTGGCCATACTTGGTGATGGAGAGACGATCACTCATGGGTCCAGCCCTCCCGGCGAATGCGTGCTTTCACTGAGTTGATCGACAGCTCAAACTGCGCGGCTGTCTGCTTGATGGAACCCGTGCGGCGATACAGTCGTTTCACGGCTTTCCAATCCACCAGCGTGCCATGGGTGGTCACGCTGGTGCGCTTGCGTCGTGGCTTCGGCGATGCGGGCGTGCCGATGATCTGGTCCACAGCAGGCGTGAACGCATCGAACCTCTGCGGCGTGGTTGGTGGTGCAGCTTCCGCCGCCTGCACTGTGCGCAAGCTGGCGAGTTGTTCGCGCACCGCCTCGCTGGCGATGGGCCGCAGCATCTGCTCCACCGTGGCGGGAGCTTGCCCTCCATTGAGGCGTTGCAGGGCCTCGACGAGCCGCGCATCCACGATGCTCTGAATGAGATCAATGGGGATTTCCGTGATGGCATACACCACCCCGGTC
>JBIKIA010000767.1:0-2577 GCA_044361885.1 Prosthecobacter sp.
GCACCGCCCTTCGTCCCTCCAATCTTCCCAAGCTGGCGGTTTGCCCTTGCTACGAATCGCAGCCAAACGCCGGCTCCGCCGCTGCGCGCGGCAGTTCGCTCGACACGATCTTCCGCGCCCGCATGGAAGGCGACCCTGCCCCGCTCGACCTGGCTCATCCTCCCACGGAGGACGATCTCGCCGCCGTCGAATGGGCCGTGACAATGATCACCGCACTCTCCAGCGGCACGCCTATTCTCACGCGTGAAGATGAGTGCCGCGTCGCGGTGCCCGGCTTCAATCACATCGGCACGGCGGACGCCATCATGCCCGAACGTCTTGCTCATGCGGATCTGAAGACCGGCCAGAAGCGCAACTACCGCGAGCAGATGGCGGCCTACGCGCTCGGTCTGATGGAGCAGCACTTCGCCTCCGAATGGACCGCGCACCTGCTCTTCTGCGATCAGAAGGAGGTGGTCACCTATCGGTTCACCTTTGAGGAAGCGCATCAGATCGTGGATCCTGTGGTGGCCGCCTGGAGCAATCCGGACAAGCAGCCCACGGTCTGCGACTACTGCAACTGGTGCGCGAAAGCCGACAATTGTTCGGCGCGCCTGGCACTCGTCGCGCAGGCCATCTCCGCCACCGAGCCAGCGTTCAACTTCGAGGCCATTCTCGCGGACAGTCGAGCGCTCGGACGTTTTCTTACCGCGTGCAACGTGCTCGAGAAGTTGCGCGACAAGGCCAAGGAGACCGCAAGGGAGCGCCTGCGCGCAGGAGGTGTTATTCCTGGCTGGAAACTCACGAACCAGCGCGGTCCGCAGTTCATCAGTCACGAAGACCTTGAACCGCTCGTTGCGCGGCTGGGTCTGGGCAGCGTGCTCGCCACTTACGGCAACCTGTCGGCCCTGAAGTTTCGCGAACTCTGGGAGAGCAACACCGACGCGCCATTCCCGGAAGAACTCATCAAGCACGGCCCGGCCACCGTCTCGCTTCGCGCCGCCTCAACTCAACTTTCAACCAAAACCCAAACCAAATAACATACCATGCCTACCTACAAAGCATCCGACATCGCAACACGCCCCGACTTCGTCGAACCTGGCGACTACACCGTGGAAGTCATCCACGCCGAAGAAACCGTGTCACAGAAGGGACACGACATGATCGAACTGAAGCTCCGCGTGGAGCCTTCGGGAGCGATACTCTTCGATCATCTCGTCTTCATGCCAAACTCGTTTTGGAAGATCGACGCATTCCGTGTCGCCACCGGCGAACAGATCACTGCTGACGAAGACGTGGAGATCATCGCCGACGACTTGATCGGACGCACCGGCCGTGTGCGCCTCATGGTCGAGGAATACAAAGGCCGGAAACGTAACAAGGTGGCCGCCTGGCTCACGCAGCCTGCTGCACAAACCTCAACCACGGGAGGAGTGCCACATGCAAACCGCCCGTTCTAAACCACTGATCGAACTGCGGCCCTACCAGCACGCGGCGATGGAAGCCATCACGCGAGGGTTCACGGACTACCAGCATCAGCTTGCGGTGAAGCCGACGGGGTCTGGGAAAACCGTTTTGTTCTCCGCCCTCGCGGCCCACTACCAGCCCAAGCGCACGCTTGTTCTCGCCCACCGGGAGGAACTCATCGACCAGGCGGTGGACAAGATTATGCGCACCACCGGGCTGGAAGCTGATGTGGAAATGGCAGGATCACATGCGAGCCTCCACGCACCGGTGGTGGTGGCCAGCGTGCAGACGCTGATGCGCGAGCAGCGGCGCTCCCGCTGGCCGCGCGATCACTTCGGCCTCATTGTGGTGGATGAAGCGCATCACACGCTCGCAGACTCCTACCTCGGCACGCTGCGCTACTTTGATCAGAATGCCTTCGTGCTCGGCGTGACCGCCACGCCCGACCGCAGCGACAAGCGCACGCTGTCAGCCTACTATGAGAACGTGGCCTTTGAGATCACCCTGCTGGACCTGATCAAGCAGGGCTATCTGAGTCCCATCACGGTGAAGACCGTGCCGCTCGAGATCGATCTGGACGGGGTGAGGACGGTGGCCGGGGACTACAGCGCCGATGATCTCGGGCACGCGCTCGATCCCTACCTTGAGGAAATCGCTCGCCTCCTGAGCTCGTATCGGCACCTCAAGATGCTGGTGTTTCTGCCGCTGATCTCCTGTTCGGAAAAGTTCGCGGCACTCTGTCGTCGCCACGGTCTCGCCGCAGAGCACGTGGATGGGGGCAGCCCTGACCGCAAGGCCATCCTGGAGCGCTTCAGCAACGGTGAAACCACGCTGCTCTCCAACGCCATGCTTTTGACGGAGGGCTACGACGAGCCATCCATCGACTGCGTGGTGTGTCTGCGACCCACGAAGATCAGATCGCTCTACAGCCAGATTGTTGGACGCGGGACACGCATCCATCCCGGCAAGGATCACCTGCTGCTGCTCGACTTTTTGTGGCTCTCATCAAAGCACAGCCTCATCAAGCCCGCCCATCTCATCGCTGCGGACGACAAGGAGGCACAGGAGATCACCGAGGCGCTCGAAGACGAGGGTGGCGATCTGGAGAAGGCGCAAGAAGCCGCCAACGCC
>JBIKIA010000735.1:0-2577 GCA_044361885.1 Prosthecobacter sp.
GCTGCGGCACAGGCTCCGACACCGAAGCCCGAGCCCCAACCTACTCCAGCGAAGCCTGCCCCGCTCCCAGCCAAACCAGAATCGAAACCTGAGAAAAAGCCCGACCCTGCTCCGAAACCTGAGCCAGTGAGACCTGATCCGGGCAAGCCAGCGCCAACTCCTGCGCCGACCCTTGCCACATCTGCCGCGCAGACAGTGCAGGCACCGACCTCCGCCAACACAACTGCGTCCAAAGGCCCGGAAAAAAAGAAGACCGTCGCCGAAGTGACCAAGGGGCATCAGCAGGTGCGCGGTCTGTTCGACCTCTTCATGGATCGTGAGAAGGGTACCGTGCATCTTTACATCAAAAAGGAGCAACTCGGGCCTGAGTTCATTTACTTCACTCACACGACGGACGGTGTCGTCCAGGCGGGGCATAATCGCGGCTCGTACGGCACTGAGGTCATCTTCCGCATCGCCAAGGTTTTTGAACGGGTGGAGTTTGTAGCGGAGAACACATCCTTCTATTTTGATCCCCAGAGCGCGCTGGCACGCGCCAAACAGGCGAACATCTCGCACGCCATTCTCGCCAGCGAGTCCATCGTGGCCGAAGACTCTGGCGGCATCTTGATCGCCGCAGGGAATCTCTTTCTCAAAGAGAGTCTCGTGATGGTGAAGCGTCCCGGTGGAGATGCGAGCAAGTCGGTACTCGGCAAGCTGAGCGAGACGAAGACGAAGTTCACCACACTGCGCGGCTACCCAGACAATACCGTCATCGGGGTGGAGTATGTTTTTGAGAATCCCTCCCCTACTTGGGCCAGCGACAGCAAGGCGGAGGCGGATGAAGTCACCGATGCGCGCTACGTGAGCATCAAGGTCCAACACAGCCTGATCAAGCTGCCAGAGAATGACTTCAAGCCGCGCTACGATGATCCGCGCATCGGTTACTTCGGCACGCAGGTCACGGACATGACCAGCATCGACGCCACGCCTTATCGCGACGTGATCCACCGCTGGCATTTGGCGAAGCAGAAGCCCGGCACCAAGTTGAGCGAGCCTGTGACACCCATCACTTTCTGGATCGAAAACACCACGCCCGTGGAGCTGCGGGATCTCATCCGTGATGCGACGCTGCGCTGGAATCAGGCCTTTGAAACCGCAGGCTTCAAGGATGCCATCGTGGTAAAACAGCAGCCTGACAACGCCGCGTGGGACGCCGGTGACATCAACTACAACGTCCTGCGCTGGACCTCTTCTCCGAATCCTCCGTTTGGCGGCTATGGGCCGAGCTTTGTGAACCCGCGCACGGGTCAGATCCTGGGGGCGGACATCATGCTTGAGTTCAGCTTTCTCACGAACCGCCTGCGCAGCCAGCGTGTGTTCATGGAACTAGGGCTCGCGTCCCCACAGGATGAGAAAGAGGAGGCTTTCAGTAATCCACGCCGTTTCTGCCAGGAGGCGGGTTTTGCCCAGCAAGGGCTGATGTTTGGGCAGACGGCGCTGCGGCTCAATGATGCCTCGCTCCCTGACATGAAGGCGCTGACGAATGAGGCGCTCACGAAGCTCATCCTTCACGAAGTCGGGCACACGCTCGGCCTGAACCACAACTTCCGCGCCAGCCATCTGTATGATGCCACCGCCATTCATAAAAAGGAGATCACCGCGAAGACCGGACTCACGGGATCGGTCATGGATTACATGCCGGCGAACATCGCCCCGCTAAACACGCCGCAGGGTGAGTTTTACATCACGAAGCCCGGACCGTATGACCACTGGGTCATCGACTATGGCTACAGTGAGGCATTGGAAGATCCGAAGAAGGAAGAGCAGCGTCTGCAAAAGATCGCCGCACGCTCGCATGAGTCCGCCTTGGCCTTCGGCAATGATGCGGACGACATGCGCAAAGCAGGGAAAGGAATCGATCCACGCGCGATGATCTACGACATGAGCAGTGACCCCGTCACCTACGGCACGCAGCGCTGCGAACTCGTGAATGCCAAGCTCACGGATCTGCTGAAGAAAGCCTCCGTGAAGGGCGAAAGCTGGCAGCCGTTGCTGGCAGCCTACCTGACGCTCTCACGCGAAAGTGCGGACGCAGTGGTCGCCATGAGCCGATACGTCGGCGGTGTGCAGGTGGAACGTGCTTTCGTCGGACAGGGAGCAACACAAAATCCCTACACTCCAGTGGCGAAGGATCGTCAGTTTGCTGCGCTCGATGGCATGAACAAGTATGCCTTTGCGCCCGGATCCATGCAGCCTCCGGCGGAGTTGATCGCCCATCTCCAGCAGCAACGGCGCGGGTTTGATTTCTACAAAGAGGATGAGGCACCGAAGCTGCACGACCGCATTGGTCAGGTGCAGAAGTCGCTGCTAGATCATCTGCTGCACGTGGAGACGCAGCGCCGCATCATCGACTCTGGCTTGTATGGAAACGAGGTGTCACTCGCACAGGTCATGCGCAAGATCACTCTCGGCATCTTCACGGGCGATCCAGCTTCTGGGCCTGATACGGTGCGCCAGAATCTGCAAAGCGAATATGTGGACCGCCTGCTGCGCATCGTGAACAACAGCGCCTGGCTTCCTGCTGCGCAGGCTGTG
>JBIKIA010000736.1:0-2574 GCA_044361885.1 Prosthecobacter sp.
AGCCCAGCCCAGGCGGAGACCTCATGGATGCTGCCACCGAAGTCATCGCGGCAGGAGTAGTCCACCTGCCAGAGCAGCGCTGCCGCAGTGAATCCATGCTTTCTCAGCCACTCGGCCATGGTGATCGTATCGAGCGTCAACGCCTCGGGATCACGCGGGCTTCGATCCACCGGCAGCGTAAAGGCATGTCGAGCACGCCAACGCTCGATCTCCGCAGCGAAGCTCTTGAACTGCTCCTGATCACTTTGACTCAAGCCTGCTGTCGGCGCGATGCCTTCGTGCCACTCACCATGCATGAAGATACGCTCCTGCGGATCATGACAGAGGGCGTTTTCATCATAGATCGGACGCCCCGCAGCATCGTGACCGGTGATGAGCTGGATCTCCTCGAAGAACTCCAACACCTCACGGCAATCCTTTCCCGGCAGCGGCACATAGTGCGCCCCCCAAGGGTAGGTGTTGATCGCGTTAGATCCATAACTCGACGTGCCACCCTCCTTGGCTTCGAGTTCCAGCACGATCACATTCTCGATGCCGAGCTGCTTTAGCTTTCTCGCCGCAGCCAAGCCCGCGATGCCTCCGCCTGCGACGATGACATCCGCCTTCACCGTGCGTGTTGGTTTCGGAATGCCACCCATCTCCCGCAGTCGGTGCCCGATGGCATGACCTCCGCCGAGGATGCTGCCGGGGATCGTTGGCTCACGCGTACATGACCCGGTGATCAGGGCTGGTGCAGCAGCGGAAGCAGCGAGGAAGCGGCGGCGGTTCATGACGTCAAAGGAATCTCCAGATCCGCTGGATCGTAAGGGCGACTATCCATGGCAGGCAACGAATTTGGAAAATCGTTCGACTCCACCTCAGCCTGGGCTGGGAACATTGCCTTCATCCGCACATCCATAAGCTGGCTTTACTTCAATTAAGCGACTCTTTGGTCCAATAATCCGTTGCACCTCAGATATCAAGACGCGGAAATTAGATGAGTGAGGAAAAGGCGCTGTTTGCTCTCAAGCCCCTGACGGTACTGTCACCTTCACATTCATGATCTTCCCCTCAAACTTCCCCTTCGCCGTGTAACTCGCCACGGGCACTTTGTTGTCGTGGCCGAGGCAGAAGTCTTCTTTGGGCTGGGTGCGGATGAGGCCGGGGCTGGTGGCGGTGACGGGGGTGTTTTGATCGAGCTGGAGGGTGAGCTGGCCGTTTTTGCCGAGGGTAGCGGTGATGCGGTGGGGTTGGTTGTCGGCGGGGTAGTCGGTCTGGGCGGTGGTGAGGGTTTTGCCGTGGCGGATGGCCCACACAAGTTTGCCGGCGCTGAGATGGAGCGCGTAGCCGGTGCTGGCGCCGCCGTGGGCGATGAGGATGGCATCGCGTTGCGCGGTGGTGACCTCGCAGGTGAGAGTGAAGGGCGTGTCGGCGATTTGTGGGGCTTTGTCGGCGTCGAGTTTGTCGCCGGGTAGGAGCTTGGAGAGGTCGGTGGGCTTGGCTTTGGCCTTTGCCTTGGGAGCAGGGCGTTCCTTGGGTTTTTCGCTGCTAGGATAGAGGGTGACGGGATTTTCGACCTCGCCGGGCGGGCGGCGGCTCTTGGGTTCGTCGCCGCCGATCTCGGTGGTCATCTTTTCGGCGAGTGCGGTGAGTTTCGCGACGATGTCGGGATGCTGCGAGGCGAGGTTGGTGCGTTCGCCGATGTCTTGATCGAGGTGGTAGAGGCGCGGGTTCTTTTTCGCATCGTCGGCGGCTTCTTGGCCCATGGTTTCCTTTTGCGTGGTGAGCGCGAGCTTCCACGGGCCTTGGCGCACGGCTTGGAGGTTGTAGCTGGAGAAGTAGTAGTGCGCTTCGCGTGGGGAGTCTTTGCTTTGGCCAAAGAGCAGCGGGGAGAGATCGCGACCATCGATCACGGGCTGCTCGGGCACCTCAGCTCCGGCGATTTTCAGGCAGGTGGGCAGCACGTCGATGGTGCCGGCGACGGCATCGCTCACGCTGCCGGGGGCGATCTTGCCGGGCCACCAAGCGAGTGTGGGGACGCGCACGCCGCCTTCCCAGGTGCTGCCCTTGCCGCCGCGCAGGGGCTCGGCGCTGCCGCCATCGGGGCCTTTGATGAGCCAGGGGCCGTTGTCGCTGGTGAAGATAACGAGCGTGTTCTGGTCGAGTTGCAGCTCGCGCAGCGTGTCGAATACGCGACCGACGCTGGCATCGACCTCCTGCACCCAATCGCCAAAGCGGCCGTTTTGTGAGCTGCCTTGGAAGGCCTTGCCGGGATGGATGGGCGTATGCACGGCGGTGTGCGGGAAGTAGAGGAAGAACGGCTGCGCCGTGTTCTTGGTGCCTGGTTCTTGGTTCTTCGTTGATTGGGTGCTGCGGATGAATTTCACGGCCTCGTCAGTGTAGATTTCCTCGATGCGATCCTGGTCTGTCTCATCGAGGAGGCGCTCCACCTGATCATCGCGCACGAGCGGCACGACGCGGCGACCGTCCACGCTCGCCGTTTTGAGCATGTCATTGGAATACGGGATGCCGAGGTAGTGATCAAAGCCTTGCTTCGTGGGCAAAAACGCCGGTTGGTCGCCGAGATGCCATTTG
>JBIKIA010000737.1:0-2573 GCA_044361885.1 Prosthecobacter sp.
TCATCTACCGGCATCGTTTGGTGATCGTCGTGCTCGGCTCCTCCAATCCCTTCGGAGAGGCCAAGGCCCTCTTGGATCAGGGCTGGAATGCCTACAACCGTTGGATCGCTGCCGGACGTCCGATCACGGACGAGAAGCAACTGCTGAACAATTTTTAGCATCTGGCCTGATCTATTCTCCCCAACTCAATCCCCATCTCTAATCACATGCGAATCGGTATCCTCAACAGTGGCGGCGATTGCCCCGGACTTAATGCAGTCATCCACGGCGTCGTCGGCGCTGCCCACACCCTCGGTTGGGAAGTCGTCGGCTTTCGCGATGGCTTCGAGGGTTTGCTGCCTCCTGGCGATTACATGTTGCTGGACCCATCACGCACCGTTGGCATCACGAAGCTCGGAGGCACCATCCTTGGCACGACGAACAAAGGCCACTTCGTCGCCAAAGTCGGCGAGGGCAATGTGTCCGAAGTGCCGAAGGAGATCGTCGAGAAAGCTAAGGCCACGCTGCGTCATCTGGAGATTGGTGCGCTCATCGTCGTCGGTGGTGATGGTTCGCTGACGACTGGCTTGCAGCTTTACAACATGGGCGTGCCGGTGATCGGCGTGCCGAAAACGATCGACAACGATATCCAGGCCACTGCGATGACCTTTGGCTTCGACAGTGCTGTCCACTCCGTGGTCGATGCGCTCGATCGCCTGCACACCACCGCTGAAAGTCACAAGCGTGCCATCGTGCTCGAAGTCATGGGACGTCATGCCGGCTGGATCGCCCTCTACGGCGGTATGGCCGGAGGTGCTGATGTCATCCTTCTTCCCGAGATTCCTTTCAAGATGGAGCATGTGGCTGATGCCATCCGCCAGCGCGATGCCCGTGGGCTGCATAGTACACTCATTGTGGTCGCTGAAGGTGCACGTATGGAGAGCGGCGAGCTTTTGAAGAAGGAAAATGTCGGCGGCAAAGGCGAGGATCGCCTCGGTGGCATCGGCGAGTATGTGGCGAAAAAAATCGAGGATCTTACAGGCAAGGAAACGCGCTCCTGTACACTCGGACATCTCCAGCGTGGAGGTGCCCCGACTGCCCTCGACCGTATTCTCGGCGTGCGATTCGGTGCCATGGCTGTCAGCTTGATCGAGCAGGGCAAGTTCGGCCGCATGGTCAGCTACCAGCAGTATCAGGTCGGTGATGTCAGCATCGAAGAAGCGGTGAACCAGCTTCGCCTTGTGAAGTCTGATAGCGAGATCGTTAACGCCGGCCGCAGCATCGGCATCTGCTTTGGTGACTGCAAAGTCGCCCTGGGCTGATTTGCTTCGCTTGGGCTAGAGCTTCTTGAAGAGCCCTTGCAGCAGGTCATTAAGGCCCTCGCCGCGAATAAGGTTCTTGAGGATGCGATCTAGCTTCGGCTTGATCTTCGGATCGGAGAGAGAGCCTCCGCTTTCGATATCGAAGGTCAGGCGTCCACGTTCATCAGCCAGCGCCTTCATCAGGCCTTTGGTGATCTTTTCGCCCAACTGGGCCTGAGACATGCCCTTTTGCAGACGATCCTGAAGTTCCGGGCCGCAGGAAAGCCGGAACTCCATTTCATGACTGTCCTGGGAGTTATCGATCCATGATTTTTTCTCGATGGAGATCTCATATTCAGGGAAGCTGAAGAGTGTGTCAGCGCGCAGCCAGAAGCGGTTGTTTCGATAAATACCTTCCACCACGGCTGCCTGCTGCAGTGGTCCGCCGACACGAACGGGGGTGAGGTCGATGCCGTATTCCATGAGCTTCTTCATTTCTTTCCCCGCCGCATCTCCCATCGTGATGTGTCCCGCCAGAGTGGAACCTTGGGCAAGAGTGAGTTTGAGCACCGAAGTGGGCATCCAGTCGCCTGTATTTGGATCGATGGGCACGATGCTGCCTTCACCGCTGAGATTCAGATTGGCCAGCTCTGCCGGACGCTTCACTCCGCCGATCCGTGCTTGTCCCGTGACTTGGATCTGACTGCTGATCTTCGCGGTCATTCGGTTGTGATTGGCCAGGTCTCGCGGGTCGATGTCGATACCTGTGAGGGTGAAATCGAGGTCTCGAATTTGAACGGTCGAGCCCGAACTCAGGATGGTCAGTGAGCCATCTTCAATTTCTGCGTTGCTTACGGCAAAGGAAAAACGTGCGTTGGATTCGGAAGCTGGTTCAGATGGAGAATGGGCCGAGTTCTGTGAAGGTGGAGTCGATGCTTCATTCAGCGGTAAAGCGCTTGATGCTGAAGTCTTGGATTCTTCGGGCTTCGGTTTTTTGAAAAGTGCCTCCAGCGAGCTCTTCCCCTGGGCATCCTGAGTTTCCGTCACGGCAGGGGAAAGGATTCGGAGTTTCTCCACAAACAGACGGCGGTTCAAGAGGTCCTCGAGTTTGACCTCCAGCACGATCTCTGGAATGAGGATGGGGACGGACTTTGCCGAAAGTGGTGCCCGCTCGGCCAATGGTTTGCCCACTTCCGCATCGCGTGGAGCAATCAGTACTCCTTTGAAGCTGAGTTGGGCGGGCTTGGAGAAGAGGCTCAGCTTCGCTTCCTCAATGTGCATGCGGCAGTTCGT
>JBIKIA010000738.1:0-2570 GCA_044361885.1 Prosthecobacter sp.
GGTATCCTGTGGCAATACATATGCTGAAAGGCTTGAGGTCATCCGTCATGTTTTGACGCCTCACTCTGTCTAGCCCCCTTTTACTCATGTGCGCCATCCTCGGTAGAATCAAAATCGCCGCTTCCAGCTTGGGAGGGGACATTGAGCTTGGTTTGAATTTTCTAGACCGTCGTGGGCCAGATTCGCACCGTGTCTGGCGCTCAGAGGACAAGGCGGTCGAGCTGCTGCACACCCGGTTGGCGATCGTGGACTCTGACCCTCGAGCGACTCAGCCGATGCTGGACGAAGCGAGCGGGCTCGTCCTGATCTTCAACGGCGAGATCTACAATTTCCGCGAGCTGCGCCGCGAACTCGCGGCCTACCCTTTCCGCACCGAGTCTGACACGGAAATCATTCTCGCTGCCTATGCACTGCATGGCGTGGAGGGTTTTTCCCTGCTGAAAGGTATGTTTACTCTGGCGCTGGTGGATACTCGCGCCCGGCGGATCTTGCTGGCCCGGGATGCCGTCGGGAAGAAGCCGCTCTATCTGGCAAGATGGGAAGGGCAGGTCTGCTTCGGCTCCAGTCTTCAGGCGATATCGCTCGTCTGTGGAGGCACTCGGAGTGTGTCTCAGGTGGCGGCAGACAGCTATTGGAGAGAAGGCTTTATTCGCCCGGACCTGGCGGTGTGGGAAGGGGTGAAACCTGTGCTGCCCGGAGAGATCGTGGAACTGGACTGGGCAGGGAACGAAGTCAGCCGCCGTCGTCAGTGCCCAAAAGCAGAGCGATTGTATGAAGGAGAGAATTTTGATGAAGTGGTGAGTGCTCTCGACGGTCTCCTGGAACGTGCGGTGAATCGCCGCCTGCAGGACAATCCCAGCCCGGCGTTGCTCTGCTCAGGCGGGATCGACTCCACGGTGGTGACGATGATGGCCGCCCGCATCGAAAGGCGCGGAGGACTGGAGCGCCCGCTGAAGGTGTTGACGCTGGGGGCGCTGGTTCCCCTCACGAATGATGAGCGCTATGCCCGCTATGCAGCCTGGCGACTCGGGAAAAAGATCGAGGTCGTTCGGCCTCAGATGAGTTCACTCTCCAAGTCGATCCTCGACTGTCTCGACATTCAGGATGAACCGCTCGGCATGATTTCGTTCTTCCCCTTATGGCGTCTGGTGAATGCTGTCTCTGATCACAGCCGGATCTTGATCTCTGGAGAGGGGGGCGATGAATTTTTCCTCGGCTATTCGACTCCGCAACGCTGGCTGCATGAGGAGATGGCGGAGAGTGCTGACCCGGATGCAAGCTGCGGTGTTCATGTCCCCTGCGGGCCGGAACTGCCGTCATGGATGAGTGCCTGGGGCCGATCCATGTCCACCGACCATCTGGTGGGGCACTCTTTCACCAAAGTGGACCGGGCTTCGGCGGAGCAGGGCGTGGAACTGCGCTGCCCGCTGCTTGACTGGGATCTCATATCCTACGCACGCAGTCTGCCCTACGCGATGCTGGCAGTGGACCCTGTGCTGAAGCCTCTGCTCAAACGCCTGCTGCATGGCTGGCCGTCCTGGTTCGTCCAGCGTCCGAAGCTTGGATTTACCATGAATCTACGCTACCTCTGGGGGGCGACGAATTACCCGAGCCTGAGGGAGGCGATCCTTGTGGAGAGTCAGGAACGCTTTGCGGAGCATTTGCCGCCAGCCCTTTGCAAAAAAGCCTCAGCCTGGACTGCCCGAGAAATCTTCCAGCATTTCCCTGTGGTATGGAAGCTCCTGGCGTGGAGCCGTTTCAAGAATCGTAACCGCATCTGAGTGAGTCGGGGATATAGATGGATAGGCCACTTAAAATCGGCATTGGCGTCCACGGGCGCTTTCATGCTTTCGGTCTGGCAGCGGGCCTGCTGGAACTGGGGCATGACGTGACGGTGTTCACCAACTATCCGGCCTTTATCGCTGCTCGTTTCGGCATTCCTGCAGCACGGGTGCGTGGGTTTCCCCTGCATGGAATGGCGGTGCGTCTGGCTGAAAGGCTGCGTCTTTTCGAGAAGGTGCCCGGTCTCGATGGGCTCATGCATGGCTGGTTTGGCTCCTGGCTGGCACGCCGTCTCACCACTGAGCGCTGGGATGCCACCTACACCTGGAGCAGTGTGTCCAAAGAGTACCTGGAGCGTGAACGTGTGTCCGGAGCGCGGCTCGTGGCTCGTGGTTCCACGCACATCCGAAAGCAATGGCATCTCCTGCATGAGGAAGAGGCCCGCACCGGATGCGCCATCGGCAAACCCAGTGAGGCCATCATGCGCCGGGAGGAGCGCGAGTATGCTCTCGCTGATGCCATCATCGTCCTCTCCAGCTTCTCCAGACAGACTTTCCTCGAAGCCGGGTTGCCGCCAGAAAAAGTGCGGCTCATGGTCTCCGCCGTGCATGTGGCTGACTTCGCCGCCACTCCCGAAATCGTTCAGGCACGGCAGCAGAGGCTGCTCTCCGGTGCACCTCTGCGAGTGCTGAACGTGGGCACCTTTTCCAACCGCAAAGGCGCTCTTGACCTGGTCGCAATGGCCAACGAACTGCCACAGGATCGTTTTCAGTTTCGCTTCTTCGGTA
>JBIKIA010000222.1:0-7593 GCA_044361885.1 Prosthecobacter sp.
CACGCGGTTGCAGAACGCAGGCTACGTCACGGCGCAGTTCGGCAAGTGGCATCTCGGACCGCAGAATGAGATCACGCGGCACGGTTTCAAGCATGTGTTCTCGCAGCACGGCGGGCAGAAGTTCGCAGCGAACATCACGCTCGATGGCAAAGACCGCCCAATGAGCGATTTGCCGCCGACGGAGTATCATCTCGATGGCTGCTCGAAGGCCGCCGCGTCGATCATCGAGCGCTACAAGGACCAGCCGTTCTTCCTCTATGTGGCCTATCGCGGCCCACACACACCGCTGGATGCGCCGCAGAGCTACATGAATCGCTTCCCTGGCGAGATGCCGGAACGACGCCGTGCCGCACTGGCCATGCTCTCAGCCATCGATGACGGCGTGGGACTCATCACGAGCACTTTGAAGAAGCACAACCTCACGGAGAAGACGCTCATCTTCTTCATCGGCGACAACGGCGCTCCGCTGAAGATCCACAAGGTCGATTCGCCGCTCCAGGGCGATGCCGGCGGCTGGGACGGCAGCCTCAACACGCCACTCAATGGAGAAAAAGGCATGTTGGCCGAAGGCGGCATGTCCACGCCCTTCCTCATCGCATGGCCCGGCACGATCCCTGGTGGGCAAACGTATGAGCATCCTGTCACGGCGCTCGATGTTGCCGCGACGGCCGCAGCCACTAACAAAATCGAAGTGAAGCCCGGCGACCTCGACGGCGTGAATCTGCTACCCCACCTCACTGGCGAAAACAAAGCCGCACCGCACGACGATCTTTACTGGCGCTGGATGGCCCAAAGCGCCGTGCGCGAAGGAAACTGGAAACTCCTGCGCGGCGGTGAGCGCGAATACCTCTACGACCTCGCCAACGACCGTGAAGAGAAGAACAACCTCGCCGCGAAGCATCCCGAGATCGCCACGCGACTCCACACCAAGCTCAAAACCTGGGCCGATGGCCTCAACCCACCCGGCATGGCCCTTGGCCCGATGGCAGCGACTTGGAACGACTACTTTGATCATTACCTCGAAGGCAAAACCATCGCCCCACGCGCTGAAACACCTGCAGCTAGCTCCTCCGAAACCAACGGCTGGGAAGTCCGCAACGGCAAGTTCACCGTCAAAGACTGCCTTTTCATCCTCACGCCCGACAAAGTCGGCAAACCGAGCTTCATCACCAAAGCCAAGCTCAAGTTCGCCGGTCCCGTCACCGCTCAACTCACCCTCAAAACCGCCGCCAAAGGCCAAGGAGCCATCGCCTGGCGTCTCGATGGCGATAAAGATTTCCTCCCCGCCAACCGCCTCACCTTCCCCCTCCAAGCCACCACCGATTGGCAAACCCACAACCTCCAAATCCCGACCACCGGTCGCGTCATTCATTTGCGCGTGCATTTGCCTGCGGGCGCGGCGGAGTTTCGCACGCTTGACTTCAAAGCTGAATCACGATGAAAACGCTGCTTTTTCTCTTCGCTCTTTGCCCTACGCTCCTCTCGGCGCAGCCGAACATCCTCCACATCCTCGCGGATGACATGGGATGGAATGCGCTGAGCTGTTACGGCAACAAAGACCTGCAAACACCGAACTTGGATCGTCTCGCGGCGCAGGGGATGCGGTTCACGCAGGCGTATGCCGATGCGCAATGCTCGCCGACGCGTGCCGCCTTTCTCTCCGGTCAATACGGTGCCCGCACCGGTGTGTTCAAGGTGCTGAACGAGAAGGAGCCGTCGTTTGCGCCGATGCGCTCGGCGGAGGCGAAGGATGTGATGGGACCGGAAACAGCCACGCTGGCGACCACGTTGCGCCAAGCGGGCTACACGACGGGCATCAGCGGCAAGTGGCACATCGCGAACAATTACGCCGTCGCAGCCCTGCGGAAGCGTGAAGGTTACTTTGACTCCTACGGCTTCGACTTCGCCGGTGCAGCGAATGGCAACGAGCATCATGAGGATAAAACCGTCACCGCCATCACCGAGGACATTATCGGTTTCATCGAAGCGAACCGCAGCAAGCCGTGGTTTGCCTTCGTGGCGCATTTCAGCCCGCACACGAAGCTGGAAGCCCCGGAGGCGTTGATCGCCAAGCATGTCGCCCGTGGCTTCAAACGGTCGGCAAACGATGAAGGCAGTTCCAGCGAGCGCCCCATCGCGAACTACCTCGCCATGCTGGAGCATCTCGACAACGAAGTCGGTCGCTTGCTCGCAAAACTTGATGAACTCAAGCTCAGCGACAACACCCTCGTCATCTTCACCAGCGACAACGGCGGCCTCTCCCGCGTGACGAACAACGCCCCGCTCCGCGAAGGCAAAGGCTCGCCCTACGAAGGCGGCATCCGCGTCCCGCTCATCGTGCGCTGGCCGGGCAAAGTGAAGGCTAGCAGCGAGTGCGATGTGCCGGTGCATACCGTCGATTTTTATCCGACGTTTGTGAACGTCGCTGAGACCAAAGTGGCTTCGGCTTTAGCCGAATCAAAGACCCCAGATGCGGCTAAAGCCGCAGCCACTTTAGACGGCGAGAGCCTCCTGCCGCTCCTCACGCAAACCGGCACGCTCCAGCGCCCCGCCTTGTTCTGGCACATGCCCACCTACACCACGAACTACGGTCGCACGCCCTGCGCCGTCATCCGCGAGGGCGATTGGAAGCTCATCCACTGGTTCGGCGACTACCTCGACACCACCGGCTTCACGCCCGACGACAACCCCTACGGCAAACTCATCGTCGGCTCGCGCACCGAGGTCTTCAACCTCCGCGAAGACCCACACGAAAAGCGCAACCTCGCCTCCGACCGCCCAAAGAAAACCACCCACCTCACCAACGCCCTCCACGCCTGGCTCAAACGCACGCAAGCCAAACTGCCGACCGCGAATCCTGACTTCAATGTGAATCGTTGGTGGCAGTCCGAATGTAAACCATTGAAGGGCGAGAACTAAGCCACGATGATGCGCCTCCTTTTCATACTGCTCGAGCTAGGCACCACGCTCCAAGCCGCGCGGCCGAACGTGCTCATCCTGCTCGCTGACGATCTCGGCTATGCGGATTTGGGCTGCCAGGATTCGCCGGATGTGAAGACGCCGCGCATTGATTCACTCGCGCAAAATGGCGTGCGTTGCACGGCGGGCTACGTGACCGCGCCGCAGTGCTCGCCATCGCGCGCGGGATTGCTCAGCGGGCGCTACCAGCAGCGCTTTGGTCATGAGGGCAATCCGAACTTCCCCCTCATGCTGATGCACGGAGGCAAGACCATTGCGGATCATCTCAAGGCGGCGGGATATGCGACGGGGCAATTTGGGAAGTGGCACCTGGGCTTCGAGTCAGCAGAAGAGGCTCCCAAGGAAATTCGCGAGACCAAGGACCAGATGCTGCCCACGCAGCATGGATTCGATGAGTCATTCGGCTACGCGGACTATGCGAAGGCCGCGAAGGAGGGCGGCGACATCGCACCCGCGCCCCATCACGCCTATGACGATCGCGTCTTCGCACGGAAGGCGTCGGACTTCATTGCGCGTCATCCGGCACAGCCGTGGTTCATCTACCTCGCGCTACATGCGCCGCACACGCAGCAGGTGGACTTCGGCGGCTATCGCGCCCGTTTTCCCGAGGCCGACAAGAAAAGAGCGAACGTGCTCTCCGTGATGGCGCAGCAGAACGAAGCCGTGGGCACGGTGCTCGACGAATTGAAAGCGCGTCACCTCGAAGAGAACACGCTCATCGTTTATCTCAGCGACAATGGCGGTACGCTGCGCAGCGAGGGTGAGAGGAAGCACTTCACAGGCTCGCTTAACACACCGTTCAGCGGCGACAAAGGCACCGTGCTCGAAGGCGGCATCCGCGAACCGTTTCTCCTGCAATGGAAAGGCCACCTGCCTACGGGCAAGACGTATGACCGCCCAGTCAGCTCGCTCGATCTTCTACCCACCGCACTCGCTGCCGCGGGCATCACTCCGCCGACTGACCTCGCACTAGATGGCGTGAACCTGTTGCCGTTTCTCGACGGCACGAGCACCGCAGATCCTCACGAAGCTCTCTTTTGGCGCTGGCGTGCCGAGCAAGCCGTGCGCATGGGCGACTGGAAGCTCGTTCGCGGCAAGGAACACCGCGCCTGGCGACTCATCGACCTCGCCCACGACGTGAAGGAAGAACACGACCTCACCGAACAGCACCCCGACAAGGCAAAGGCACTGCTCGCTCGCTTTGAGCAATGGAACGCCACGCTGCTACCTCCCGGACCGTCATTCAAAGACACCACCGAGGCCGATGACGATGGCGCGACACCGAGTAAGAAGCCAAAATGAAGTCCAGCCCCCTTTCCGCATGAGATTCATCGCCTTTCTTCTTATTTCGTCATTCGTCATTCCGCATTCGTCATTCTCGGCGCAACCCAACGTGCTCTTCATCATCGTCGATGACCTCACGACGACGCTTGGCAGCTATGGCAATGCGCATGTGAGCACACCAGGGATGGATGCGCTGGCGGCGCGTGGGGTGAGGTTTGATCATGCCTACACGCAGTTCGCGTTGTGCAATCCTTCGCGCTGCTCGTTTCTCACCGGCTCCTATCCCGAGAAGACGGGCGTGATGGACCTCAGCACGAGTTTGCGGAAGGCGCTGCCTGATGAGGTGACGCTGCCGCAGCACTTCAAGAACAATGGCTATGCCACGGGGCGTGTGGGCAAGGTCTTCCATGTGCCTGATCCGAAGACGAAGCTCGATGTCGAACTCGGCTCCGCGCTGCACAAGGACAACGAGATCCTCATCGAGGCCAAAACGGCGAACGATCCCGAGGACAAACCGCGCACGAAGGCCAAGGGCGAAGGCTACAACCGCACTTACGCCGCCTCAGAGCGACCCGCGGCGGATTTCACCGATTACGCGATCGCCGATGATGCCATCGCCACGCTGGAGCAGTTCAAGACGAAACCGTTTTTCCTCGCAGTGGGCTTCATCCGGCCACACACGCCGTTTGTGGCCCCGAAAGCGTTCTTTGAAGGCATCGACAAGGCCCAGCTCACGCTGCCGCCCTTTTATCGTGAGGGCAGTGAAGACCTCGCGCATCTGCCCAAAGCCTCGCTGCGGCCAAACAACAACGTTTTCCGCTACGCCGCGCCGACTCGCGATGAGGCCCGCGATGCGTTACAGGCCTACCTGGCCTCCACGAGCTTCGTGGACTCGCAAATCGCCCGCGTGCTCGAAAAGCTCCGCGAGCTGCATCTCGACGAAAACACCATCGTCGTGCTCACCGGCGATCACGGCTACCAACTCGGCGAACACGGGTTGTGGGCCAAACAGACGCTTTTTGAAGGCGCGAACCATGTGCCGCTCATCATCGCCGCGCCCGGTGTGCAGCCCGGCTCACGCAGCGGATTGGCCGAGCAGGTGGACATCTATCCCACGCTCTGCGATCTCACCGGATTGCCCAAGCCGAAGCATCTGCAAGGCCGCAGCCTCAAACCCATGCTCGACGATCCGAGTGCGAAGGGAAAGCAGGTGGCCATCAGCACGATGATCGCCCCGCACACGAAACAAACCGGCCACAGCCTACGCACCGATGCCTTTCGCTACATCGCCTGGGGAGGCGGCGAAGAACTTCTCTATGATTTGCGCACGGATGCTGATGAGTTACACAACCTCGCCAAACAACCCTCACAGGCCGAGCGCCTGACACGCATGCGTGAGCGGCTCGCGGCGCATTTGAAAACAGTCACTTTGCCATGAAGCCTCTTCTTTTACTCATCGCCCTTTGCCATCCGCTCTTCGCGGCTTCGCAGCCGAATGTGATTGTGATCCTTGCCGACGACCTTGGTTGGAGTGACACGACGCTCTACGGCAACACGGCGTATTACCAGACGCCGAATCTCGAACGGCTTGCGAAGCGCGGGATGACGTTCACGCGGGCGTATTCGGCGAGTCCGCTATGCTCGCCGACGCGGTCAGCCCTGCTCACGGGACAAAGCCCGGCTCGCACGGGGATCACGGTGCCGAACTGCCACATGCCGCAGGTCGTCTTGCAAGCGACAACGGGCAAGAAGGCTCCGGTGGATCAAAAAGCAATCCAGCCTGATCCGGTGACGCGATTGAAGACGGAGTATCGCACGCTGGCGGAGACGCTGAAGGACGCGGGCTATGCCACGGCGCATTTCGGGAAGTGGCATCTCGGGCCGGAGCCGTATTCGCCGTTGCAGCAGGGGTTTGATGTGGATCTGCCGCATCATCCGGGGCCAGGGCCCGCGGGGAGCTTTGTTGCGCCGTGGAAGTTTGCGAACTTCAAAGAGAAAGCGCCCGGCGAGCACATCGAGGACCGCATGGCGACTGAGGCGGTGGCGTGGATGGAGCAGACGAAGGACAAGCCCTTTTACATGAACTATTGGATGTTCAGCGTGCATGCGCCTTTTGATGCGAAGAAGGCGAACATCGAGAAGCATCGTGCCCGCATTGATCCGAAGGACGCGCAGCGCAGCCCCACCTACGCGGCGATGATCCAGAGCATGGACGATGCCATCGGCACGCTGCTCGATGCGCTGGACCGCCTCAAGCTCAGCGACAACACCATCATCATCTTCACCGCCGACAACGGTGGAAACATGTACAACGAAGTCGATGGCACCACACCCACCAGCAACCGGCCGCTGCGCGGCGGAAAGGCGACGATGTTTGAAGGCGGCACTCGGGTGCCCGGTGTCATCGTCTGGCCCGGAATCACCGCTGCGGGCAGTCGAAGCGATGCGATCATCCAGAGTGAGGACTACTATCCGACGTTGCTCGAAGGTCTCGCTTTGAAACCTGCCGAAGGACAGCGATTCGATGGCTCCAGCATCCTTTCCGCATTGAAAGGCGATGCGCTAGCCGGGAAAGCCACGTTCCAATACTTCCCGCACAATCCGGGTGTGCCGGACTGGCTTCCACCGGCTGTTTCGGTGCATCGCGACGACTGGAAGCTCATCCGCATCTTCCACGGCGGCGAGAACGGCGCTCATCGTCATCTGCTCTTCAATCTGCGCGATGATCTCAGCGAAAAGAACAACCTCGCGGCGCAGAAGCCCGAGCTGGTGGCTGAACTTGATGCTTTAATCGAAGGCTTCCTCGCCGACACAAAAGCCGTCGTGCCCGTGCCGAATCCAGCGTTTGATCCGGCGAAGTATCACCCCGAACTCGAAGGTAAGCAGCAGCCGAAGGGCAAAGCCAAAGCGTCCGCAAAATCCGCAGCCAAAGGCAAAGACGATGGCGATCCCGCGCTGCAAGGCTGGAAGGCCCGCGATTGCAAAGCATCGGTTAAAGACGGCATCCTGCGCATCACCAACATCGGCGATGCTTGCTTCCTCGGCATGTCCGCCAGCAAACACAGTGGCCCCACGACGGCCAAGTTCCGCATCAAGGCCCAAGCCGGCTCCAGCCACTTCGACTGGCTCTCTGGAGGTGTCGGCAGCAAGCAGCAACGCGTCGATTTCACGCTCAAAGGCGGCGACTGGGAGGAAGTCACGGTCGAACTCCCCGCCGAAGGCCCGCTTGGCATCGTGCGGCTGTATTTGCCGATGCAGGAGCAACCGTTGGAGATCGACTGGATCGAGCTGACATCGAAGAACGGCTCCAAACCGGCGCGCAGTGGGTTT
>JBIKIA010000739.1:0-2557 GCA_044361885.1 Prosthecobacter sp.
CGCTGCATGACAGCTACCTCGTCATCAATGACGGCATCCCGCCCAAGCAGGCGAAGGGCCGCATCTTCATCAGCAAGGCGGTCATTCTGCTGTGCTTATCGAAGAAGAGTCGTGATCCAGATCACCTGCAAAACTACGTCTATGACCAAACGGCAGGACTTGATCCAAACACGCTTGCGCTGGAACTTCGCAGCAGTGGTGAGTATGTCGCCATCCCTGAATATGCCTATGACTGCCACACGCGTGAGGGTAAGAAGCGCGGCAAGACCAAGGCAGACTTCTTCAAAGCGGAGCAGGCAGCACTGGAGCCGTTGCAGCCGGGGTTGTTCGATCACTTGATCGAGTAGATTGAAATGGTGCGAATACTTCTCTTCTCAAAAGACGCTGGGTGGTGCTTCACGAAGACATAAGCCATAAGTCCGAATCGTGGCCGGATACAGAAGCAGACATCAATGTTTTTTTTGTTATTGTCAAAGCCCCAGCAACTGCCGGCCTCAGTTAGGCTTCGGAGTGCGAGGACTATTGAGAGCCGGGCGCGGGAGAGGGTCCATGGTAACACCGGGTGCTGGTGGCCCGAGTGTCAGAAAGCTCTGTTTTGGAAGTTTGAATGACGTGCCCCTCGTCAACTGGACCGCTTTTTGCCCGTTGGCTAACGTTGTGATTTTTGCCCCAGGCAGTTTAACGGTCCCACGGGAAGGCAGTCGCAACTTCAAGGATGAGCGGTGAACCTTAACAGAGGATTTGCCGTTGCGCTTCAAAGTCGAGATCACCAGGCCGTCCTCAGTGTTGAGTTGCACCGGAGGCGTGGGAACATCCGGAAAAGTCACTGTTAGACCTTCAGGAATCTCGAGTTGCATCGGCGCTTCAGGCCCAGGGATGCCTAACATATCCCCATTGAGATCAAGGGGAAAGCCGCCAGTGCCTGTGATGACGAGTCCTTCCGGAAACGTCACATACAAACCGCTGTCATCCTGTCCGACTTGTATTGGACCAGGACCAGATTCTTGTGACCGAAGTTCGGGAATTATGGAGAGGGAGATGCTGGCGAGTAGCACGGACATGCGTTGAATGTAGGATTTGGTTTTCATAGGAGTGGAATGAGGGATGCTTACTAAATCCGGATTCCGAAAAAAAGGTTACAGCGAATTATGCGCGTCCCAATGGACGCAGAGCCGCGCTCCGGTTACTCAGTGAGGAGGCACGCCCAACCGGGTCAACACTCAATCCGGAGCTACGCATGCAGATGCTGTATGAACCGGCAATCGAAAGCCTGTGGTGATTCGGAGGGGCTTCGGTGATCAATCTCAACAAGCACGCTGATGGTCGCATCAAGTGGATGTGAGGAGCCGGAATATCCTCACACCTTGCGCCGGTGGTGCGCTTGTAAAACTCATCCCACGCGCCAATACGCGGCAACGGTGACGTGTGCTTTACGAGGCAACACGTGATTCCTGCCAAATGGCGTCACATACGGATGGACAATGGTGTTTCGCGCCTCCCTCAAATGCTGATCAAAACGGTGCGACACACGCGGCCACGGTGACGAGACCAAGGGGAAGTCCGCATGGACTTCAATCACCCGCACCCATTCCATCCTCATGAAAACCGCCGATCCCAAAGCCGCCCTGATCCAATGGGGCATCGAACTCGAAACCCGTCTCCCTCAGGCCAGCAACGTGGCTGTGGGCAATTACCAAGCTGGTCATCCCGTCACCACTGGCATCACCACTGCCGGTGCTCGCAGCAATGCTCCTGCCTTCAACGCTGATACGTGGAAAGCTGAACGCGATGGCTCCATCCGCTGCGAAGCCGGGCAGATGCCCTGCGAATTCGTTTCCCCCATCCTCCATGGTGAGCACAGCGTGGAGCATCTGATCGGATTCGTCGAATGGCTCAATGCCCTTGGTGCCACGGTGGATCGCTCCTGCGGCTGCCACATCACCGTGGGCATTGAGTCGATCATCGGCACCTCCGACACGAAAGCGGTGAGCGAGTTCATCCGCAAGCTAGCTCACATTGCCCGCTGGCACGCGCGCAGCCTCTACGGCCAGACGGGCACGGATCGCCACCTCAACCACTACAGCCATCCGCTCTATGAGCAGACCGCCGACCACATGCGCAAGATCGTCACCTGCGAGGAGGAACGCGTCAAAGCCGAGTGCGCCGAGCAATGCGGACGCGGCATGGTGAACTTCCGCAAAGCGTTCAAGCGTGACCGCAACGGGCGCTTCGTCGGCGTGGTGGAGTTCCGCGTCTTTGCCGGCACGGTGAACATCGAGAAGATACTGCACCACCTCGCCAGCGTGCTTGGCCTCTGCCGCCGCGCTCATGAGGTCCAATGCCTCGGCGGGTTCGGCAAGAACAAGATCCAAGCCAAGCGAACCGCCACGGCCTCAGATGGCCTGCGGTTCCTCTGGGACTACCTCGGGTGGACCGGCAGTGCGCGGCCTGTCGCCCTTGGCCTCTTCGGCAAGCTGCACTCGGAGTTCCGCCACTACCGCAAGAGCGCGCAGCGGCTCTGCCAGCAGTTCGATAGCCGCTACCCCGACGCGAACCT
>JBIKIA010000180.1:0-8711 GCA_044361885.1 Prosthecobacter sp.
AAGGGGCTCCCATGTTGGAAGCCTCCCAGATTTTGATCGCCTATCGCCGCTCTTTGGTTGTAAAGCCATGCTTACAGGCGGGGTTGGACTCCTCATCACCGCTCTCTTTCAGGCCGATGCTGACTTTTGGCTGAGGTTGTTGTTGGTATGCAGGTATTCCAAATCTTGCATTCGCTCAACAAGACCTAAAACTGGCAGAATGAACACCACATCACAGGCTGAACTATTCTTCAAAAGTATCCCAGAGAGCGAAGCCAAAGGCTTTAGGCTCTTGGAGAAGCTGGCTCAGCCTGAATCACAGTCTGAGGAGAATGAATGGCGTGACTTCAAAGAAGCAAAGCCTCTAACCTGCCCGCCCGACTCCGCGACTCCTCCAGAACAACGCAAGAAAAACGATCAAGAGATCAAGAAGCTCTGGAGTGAAAACATTGGAGCCTTCGCAAACTCTGGTGGCGGTGTGCTCATTTGGGGAATTAAGGCACCCAAGAAGTTAGCAGAAGGAACTTCTTTGGCAGCCGATGCCGAAGCATTGGCCTGTCGTCTTCAAGAACTTGCCAACGACTCTGTCGATCCGCCAGTGCTTGGAATTCAAGTGCGGGCATTCCGAAGAAGCAAAAGCAGTCCGGAAGGATTTGTAGCGTGTTTCATACCGCCCAGCAGACACGCGCCCCATCGGTCGAAATTTGCGGTGCGAGAATACTATATTCGCGCTCAAGACGGAAATATAAACTGTCCAACAGCGATATTGCGTCGGCTATTTTATCCCACATCTGCTGCGAAGCTTATTCCAATCGTCAAAATACGAGCTGCCAAAGGTGGGGGAGATTATTTACACATCCAAGGCAGCATTGAAATACTTAACCAAGGCAATGCCACTGCATCTGAAGTGTTTATAATTTATGAAGGGGCACTGGATTTGCGAGTTACCCCAAACGATTGGCAAACAAGCCCTAGAAATCCAAAGCATTATTGGTCACAAAGATCAATTCACCCAGGTCAGACGCTTTCATTGGCCCACAACATAACCTCGGCATATACCCCGCAAGATTGGCCGATTGGCAGCGAACCAATAAAGTTCAAAATCTGTCTTTATGCGCGCGACTGCACGCCTAGTTGTCGAGCCTTTGAGGTGTCTTGGAGTGATCTGCAATCTGCGCACGATTCAGGTGCCGCCACGATCACGCCAAAGGGATTCGATCTGCCACTTGATTAGCGTGAACGGAGTAACTCAATTAAGGTATGATTACCCCCATCCTCGCCACCGACTATACCGGAGCCATAGAGGGGCTAATCTGGTTCGGCGTGAATGCACTCGTGGCCTTGGCGGTGCTGATCGTCTGGCTGATGCTCATCTTTCAGAAAACCCGAGCCTCAGCCATTGAGCAACTGGGCACACTGGTTCGCTGTGGTTGGGTATTGCTCCTGATGGTGGGACTTCAGATTCACCCCAACCTCGTTGTTCGTAACCCTCGAGACTGGGACAGCTTTTACTGGATGTCAGGCATCTCGCTCGCGCTGTTCTTGGGAGTTTGGGTAACGCATCGAATTTTCAAGCCTCGGTAATGGAATGGAATCCAAAAGGGCCGTCCCGAATGATTCAGGCGTGCCCCGGACGACTCCGGCGTTCCCCTTGACGACTCAGGGGTGAGCCTCAGCCAGCTTACCTCCGGTCAGACGTCGCCACGATCCCGTTCGGCCCCGAATTCCAGCGGAGTTCCTCCATCCCCCCTTCCGCACGCTCGACGCGATAGCGGCTTCGCAGGTGCGGACGACTTTTGTCACGCCACCTTCGGCATCGCCACGAGATGCTCGGCTTCTTTGGCGGCTTCGATGCGGCGGGCGGCGGTTTCGGCGCTGTGTTCTTGCTCGATCTCGCGGCACCAGCCTTTGATTTCGAGTTCGTTGAAGATCTTGCCGATCACGCGACGCAGCAGGCCTTTGAGGTTCGGCATCTCGACATCGGACAGGGCGCGGATGGCGGCTTCTTTGTAGCTTTCGAGCAGGACGTTGGATTTCTCATACGCGCCGGTTTGCTCGGCCCACTGGCGGATGGTGGGCTTGTCGGGCAGTGAGGTTGCCTGGCCGTTCCAGAGGGCTTCCATGACTTCTTTGACCTGGTCTTTGCCACGCTCGCGCAGGAGGGCGAGGATGATGCTGGGGCGGATGCTGACGTTGTTGTCGGCGGCGGAGTCGTCGCCGAGGTCGTCGAGGTCATCGCGGATCTGGTAGGCGATGCCGAGGTTCTCGGAGTAGGTGTGGAGGACATCGGCGGTCTCTTCGAGCTGGCCTGCCATGGCGGCGCCGACTTTTAAGGCGACCTCAAAGGCGGGGGCGGTCTTGCTGCGGAAGATCTCCAGCACCTGGGTGCCGCTGAGGGCGACGGGGTGGTTGTTCCAGAGCAGCTCGGCGCCCTGACCGCGGCAGAGTTCGCGCTGGCCCTCGGCGGCGACTTTGATGCAGGCGCTGCGGATGTGGCTGGCGCACTGCATCTCGGCAAGGAGGCGGTAGCCTTCGCCGATGAGGAGGTCGCCGACGTTCAAGGCGACGGGCACGCCGTGCTCGGAGTGCAGGGTGGGCTCGCCGTAGCGTTCGGCGTCGTTGTCCTCGATGTCGTCGTGGATGAGGGAGGCTTTGTGGAAGGCCTCGACGGAGATGGCGGCGAGCTTGAGGTCGTCGGAGATGGGGGCTTCGGGGTCTTCACGCAGGGCCTGATAGGCGGCGATGGTGAGGAAGGGCCGCCAGCGTTTGCCAGCACGGGCCAGCCACTCGCGGGCGATGACTTCGGTCTGGCAGGTGGGTTTGCCGAGCAGGGCCTCAAGTGCGGCTGGCTCGAACCAGGTCTTCACTTCATCGTGCAGGGCGGTGAGGTTCAGGCGGCGGGTTTTGTCCTCGTTGGTGAGGTGGATGTAGTCCCAGACCCAGTCGATATCGACGGTGGTGTCGATGCAGTCATCCTGGAGCAAGGGCACGGCGACGGCGGGGATGGCGGCGGCCTCGATGTAGGGGAAGGTGCGCTCGAGAACGGAGAGGCAGGAGATGCCGACGATGGCCTCGATCTTGCCCGTCTGGATAAGCGACATGACGATGGCGCTGCCCTCGGCGACGAGGACGGCGTAGCCGAGTTTCTCGGCCTCGTTTTGGAAGTCCTGGATGGTGCAGAGGCCGCACTGTTTGCAGAGCAGGCCGAATTCATCAAAGGGCGCGGGGCATTTGCTCTCCACGCGCAGGCACTTTGGCATGAGCAGCAGGCGCTTTTCAAAAGGCACGGAGGCCAGGGACTCGCGCCAGGTTTCATTCGCCAGCAAGACGCCGGTGTAGTCGCGATACACCTGCTCGATGCCATGGATGGCCATGATCTTGTCGGTGTGGACCTGGAGTTCATCCAGCGGCACCGGCGGGACGAGACGGGTCTGCTCCATGTAGTCGCGCACGGCCTTCAGCACGGCGTCGCGGTCCGCCTTGGTCTGCGGGATGTTCTTTTTCGGTGCACGGGCGGCCCGGGTGAGACCGGGAATGACGGGCGGCAGGGAGGCGGAACGAACGGCGACTGTGGACATGGCGGGAGGCTGAAAAAGGAATGACGTGCCAGGGGGGGCGGGCTGGGCGGGGGGGAATGCGTCAGCCCTGTAACCGTGGCGCTGGAGCTTGGTCTTGCAAGGATTGCGCTCGCTGGGGCGAAAATTGCGCCCCAGCGGCCTGCTACTTCGACTTCAGCCCGACGGTGTTCACGGCGATGACGCGGTACTCATGCGTCTTGCCCGCCTCGGCTTTCTTGTCGCTGAAGGTCATCTTCACGAGGGGACTGTTCGGAGTGTCGCTGTATTGCAGGCCCTGGAAGATGGGTCGGCCAAAGGGATTGGCGGGCTTTTCCGGCACAGTGCCGATGGCCTGTCCATCTCGCTCGATGATGAAATGGGCGACGCCGCTCTCCAGATCGGCCTCAGCTTCCCAGGTCAGTTCACTGCCCGTGACGCGGACATTTGTCGGTGCAGGAGGCGGGGTGGTGTCGGGGATGGCGGTGTCTTTGACGTAGTGCATCCAGGCTTTGGCGATGGCTTCATTCGGCAGCCAGACGGCCTTGGTTTTGTCACCGCCAAACTTCGCGGCAGGGGTGGCCTCGATGCCAAGCAGAGGCGCGAGCCAAGCGCCGTCAACGGGCATCGGGTTGAGCTTGCCGCCGCTCTTCGACAAGCGAGCGCTGAGGCAGGCGTCGAGCCAGGCGATGGCCATGTAGCGCTGATTGCCGCACTCATGAGCGGTCAGCGGATCGACAGCGACACCGATGAGGCCGCCTTTGCCGCGCATCGCAGTGAAGAACTCTTCATTCGCAGGCCACACGCCGGCGAAGCGGCCTTCTTTGACGGTGACACCTTCCTTCGTGCCCGGATTGCACATCACGGGCACGCTGAGTGCGGCATCGGGGATGGTGTGTGTCTTGATGGTCGAGCGTGTTGGATTGCTCGTGAGCAAAGGCACGCCCGAGCGCAGCCAAGCCGCCGCGACTCGCTCTGGATGCGTCAGCACCATGCCGCCAGCCCAATGCCCGCCGCCGCTATGTCCCCAGAGCGCCCAGGGCACTTTGGATAGCTCAGGATGGCCGCTCTTCGCCCCGAGGTCGGCGAGACACTTCTGGAAAGCTGCACCGGAGCCATTGCGCGGGTCACACCACATCTGGCAATCAGCTTTCTCCGGCTGCTCGTAGGATGGAGCCAGCAGCGCGCATTCATGCTTCTTTGCCAGCGCCTGCCAGTGCAGGTCAAAGGCACCCGTGAGGCCGGATTTGCATGATCCCTCGCCACAGCCGTGCTGATGCACGATGACGCCGCGAATCTGCTTCACACCGGGAGGAACCCAGGCCGTGTAGTTCACCGGGAAGATCAGCTCGCCGGGCTGTGTCGAAGCCTCGTAGCGCACTCGGTAATAAGGTGCCTCGGCGGGCGGGAAGACATCATAGGGTGCCTTTTGGGCAAAGGCAGAAACGGTGAGAAAAAGGAAGGCGAGGTAACGCATGGCGGATAAAACGAGCGGAAGGCATCATTCAAATCATGCGAAGTGCATTTTGCCTCCAGACGGCGGCCTGACCTCGCCCTTGCCAGATCCGACACAGCTTTTGCTGGCATGTTTTGAGAGAGCTGGGCGTTTATCATCGCGACCAACCATGAAACGACTCCTTCTCTTCTCGCTCCTCGCCTTTTCTGCCGCCTCCGCGCAGGACGGCTTCAAGCCTCTTTTCAACGGCAAAGACCTCACGGGATGGGATGGCAACCCTGAGCTGTGGAAGGTGGAGAACGGCGAGATCTTCGGCACCACGACCGGACCGGAGCAGCTCGCTTACAATCAGTTTCTCATCTGGCGCGGTGGCGTGGTGAAGAACTTCGAGTTGAAGGCCAAGATCAAGCAGGCGGGCAACAACACGGGCATCCAATACCGCAGCAACGAGAACACCGACAAAAAATGGTCGATCCGCGGCTACCAGTGCGACATTCACCCGAACGTGCCCTACCGCGCGATGATGTATGAAGAAGGCGGACGCGGCATTGTCTCGCAAAATGGTCAGAGTGTCGTCATCGACCCCTCCGGCGTGAAATGGCTCGCGGGCGAGCATGATCCCGTCGAGGCCGATATCGCCGAGTGGCATGAGTACACCATCATCGCGAAGGGAAACCACCTCGTGCACCAGATTGACGGCAAAACGACGATGGAGCTCACCGACTTCGAGGAGGCGAAGCGTTCGCTCGAAGGCCTGGTCGCCTTCCAGATTCATCGCGGTCCCGCCATGGAGGTCCACATCAAGGACGTGATGCTCAAAGAACTGCCCGATGGAGGGGTGGTGTCGTTTGAAAAGTCCGCGATTCCGAGCGACGCGCAGATCATCGAGGCCAAAGCGCCCGGTAAAGGCAAGGCGAAGGCTCCTGCTGCGGCACCGAAAGCTCCAGCGAAGGGCAAGGGCGCTGAAAAAGGCAAAGCGGCCGAAAAGGGCAAAGGCAAAGCCAAGCCCAAACGCCCTGACGCGGTCGGACCCGCCATCGGCGCGAATGTGGCCACGCCAGTGTCGAACATCAAAGCGCTGAAGGACTTCAAGGTGGAGCTGATTTACAGCGTGCCGGGCGGTGAGCAGGGCTCGTGGGTGAATCTGACCTCCGATGACACGGGCCGCATTTACGCCAGCGACCAGTATGGCATGATCTACCGCTTCAAAGCGCCCGCCGCGGGCCAGACGCTCAGTGCTGCTGACATCGAAAAAGTGCCCGCCGAGATCCGTGGCGTGAACGGCATGCTGTTTGCCTTCGGGGCGCTGTATGTCGGCGTGAACGATTACGAAAAGAAGATCCCCAGCGGCATCTACCGCATCTCCGACAGCAACAGGGATGACACGCTGGATAAGGTCGAGATGCTGCGCGAGTTCGATGCGGGCAGCGACCACGGTGTGCATGCCATTTTGAAGACGCCGGACGGCAAGGGCCTTTACCTTATCAGCGGCAACAACGCCGTGCTCAAAGAAGGCCCGAAGGTCGGCACGCCGGACAGCTCGCCCGTCGCAAAACTTTGGGGCGATGACCATCTGCTGCCGCGCATGCCGGACGGTCGCGGCCACAACCGCCACGTCATGGCTCCCGGCGGCATCGTGTATCGCTTCACGCCGGATGGGAAGACCTTCGAGATCTTCGCCAGCGGCTTCCGCAACATCTACGACGGTGGCGTGAATCGCGACGGCGAACTCTTCACCTACGATGCCGACATGGAGTATGACTTCAACACGTCGTGGTATCGCCCCACACGCATCAATCACGTCGTCAGCGGCGGCGAATACGGCTGGCGCAACGGTGCAGGCAAGTATCCCGAGTTCTACTATGACAACCTGCCCGCCACTCTGAACATCGGCCCCGGCTCGCCCACCGGCACCACCTTTGGTTACGGCGCGAAGTTCCCCGCGAAATACCAAGAGGCCTTCTACGTGCTCGATTGGAGCTGGGGCAAAATCTACGCCGTGCACCTGAAGCCCAGCGGCAGCACCTACACCGCCACGAAGGAAGAATTCGTCACTGGCGGCCCGCTGCCGGTGAGTGATGCCATCATCGGCAAGGACGGCGCGATGTATTTCACGATTGGTGGGCGACGAGTGCAGTCGGGACTCTACCGCGTGACTTACTCCGGCAAAGAAAGCATCGCGCCGTCAGACAAGTCCGACCGGTCCGACGAGTCGGACAAAGCCGCGGCAGTGCGCCGCTCGTTGGAGACCTTCCACGGCAAACAAGACTCCAAAGCTGTCTCCACCGCTTGGCCGTATCTCAGCAACGAAGACCGCTACATCCGCGCTGCTGCACGCACCGCGCTGGAGCACCAGCCCGTCGCTGAATGGCAGGACAAAGCGCTCTCTGAAACCAATGTCACCGCGCAGCTCGAAGCGTTGCTCGCTTTCACGCGTGCTACCGGCGTGTGCCCCACGCATCGCGCTTCCGATCACGTCGTGAACAACGCCATGCGCGACAAACTTTGGACCTCGCTCCTCAAGCACGACTTCACCAAGCTCACGCCCGAGCAACGCCTCGCCTACGTGCGCCTCACCGAGATCGTGTTGCATCGCTTCGGCAATCCGGACGACGCCACCGTCGCCGCGATCATTGCGAAGCTCGATCCCGCGTATCCGGCGGACAACTTCGAGCTCAACTGGCTGCTCACCGAAACGCTGGCCTACCTCCAGGCGCCGAACACCGCCGCGAAAGGCATGGCACTCAGCGCCGCGGCCGAAAGCCAGGAGCCGCAGGTCGAATACGCCCGCAGTCTGCGCTTCCTCAAAGCCGGTTGGACGCCTGAACTGCGCAAGCAACAGCTCGAGTTCTTCCTCAAAGCCGCGAACTACAAAGGCGGCAGCAGCTTTGCCATCTTCATCGAGTTCATTCGCAAAGACTCGCTCGCCACCTTCGCGCCTGAAGAGACCGCGCAGTTTGCCGAACTCATCGCCAAGAAGCCCGAGGTGAAATCCGCCATCGAAAACGTCGGTGCCATGTTCGTGGGCCGCACACCCACGATGTGGACGCTCGACGAACTCAGCGCCGCCGCCAAGACCGGCATGAAAGGCCGCAGCTATGACAATGGCCGGAAGATGTTCAGCGCTGCCGCCTGCTACACCTGCCACCGCTTCGGCAACGCCGGCGGCATGACCGGCCCCGATCTCACCGGCGCGGGCGGTCGCTACAGCCCACACGACTTGCTCGATCAAATCATCAACCCCAGCAACGTCATCAACGAGCAGTTCGCCCCCATCGTCGTCACCAAAAACGACGGCACGATCATGACCGGCGTCGTCGTCAACCTCAGCGGCGACGGCGTCACCCTGAACACCGACCTCACCGACCCCAACCAGCGCGTGAACGTCGATCGCAAGGAAGTGAAAAGCATCGAACTCAGCAAAGTCTCCCCCATGCCCCCGATGCTGCTCGCCATGCTCAAGAAAGACGAGATCCTCGACCTCCTCGCCTACGTCCTCAGCGGCGGAAACAAGGAGCACGCGATGTTTGGGAAGTAGCTTCGATTGGTAATCATATACAATAGAGCCTTCATTTTGCGAAGGGAATGTCTCCCAAGGCTCACACAATCAAGGGTTTATAGAGGCCATATTGCCGGAGGTTGACACCTCATCCGGTGGTATGCAGGACACAATTAGGACAAGCGAGGAAGGCACTCGGAAAAGAGGGCGGCCATTCTTGAAG
>JBIKIA010000741.1:0-2541 GCA_044361885.1 Prosthecobacter sp.
CACTGCTGGTGTGGTGGCAGGGCTTCCATTCATCCGCGCTCAACAGGCGACGGTGCTGGGGCAGGGGGAGTATCGCTACCGGGTGGTGCCAGGATGGGGTGTGCTGGATGCGAAGACGCCGGTGAAGAACTGCCACGGCATGGTGCGTGATCGGGAGGGGCATCTGATCCTGCTGACGGATCATGTGGCGAACAACGTGATCGTCTATGATCGTCAGGGAAAGCTGGTGAGGAAGTGGGGCACGCAGTTTCCCGGCGCGCATGGTTTGTCCATCGTGACCGAGGGAGCGCGTGAGGTGCTTTTCATCACCTGTCTGCAAACGCATCGAGTCGTGAAAACAACGCTGGATGGGGAGGTGCTCCAAGAGTGGGGCTGGCCAGCGGAGACGGGGAGGTATGAGAAAGAGGAGCAGTACAAGCCTTCATGGACGCTGCATCTGGGCAATGGGGAGTTCTACGTGCTGGATGGCTACGGGCGGGACTACATCACGCATTACGATTCGGCCGGGAAGCTGGTGAAGATCTTCGGCGGGCCAGAGGATGGGATCGTCCACTGGGGGCCTCATGGTGGGATGGTGGATGCGAGCGATCCCACGTCGCCGACGTTACTCATCGCGATGAGTGATCAGCAGCACCTGCTGCGCTTGTCGCTCGATGGGAAAAAGCTGGCGCAGGTGGACCTCCCTGGCGGGAATCCGCGCCAGATCCGCGCGCATGGAGCGCACTACTTTGTGGCGCATCTGGCGGACAACTGGCCGAAGGACCGGGCCTCGCGCGGGTTTGTGTCTGTGCTGGATGCGGACCTGCGGGTGATGTCGAACATCGCGGGGACATCACCGACGTATGATGAGACTGGAAAGCTGCAACCGATGAAGCACCAGGAGGAGGTCTTCACCCATCCGCATGATTTGATCGTGGATGAGGATAGCAGTCTCTACGTGGCGCAGTTTGCCTCAGGCAATACCTACCCGATCAAGCTGGAGCGTGTGTGATGCTGGCGCGTGGCCGCCTTAATTATTCAACGGGGCATTCTCCTCGCCGATGAGTTTGCCGGAGAGGAGGGGGGCTGAATTGCTCGTGCTGGTGGGCAGGAGGAAGTAGCCGACGGCCTGCTCGCGGCCTGGGATGAGCAGGCTGCTGAAGATACCGAGACGGGCATTCGTGGGCTGATTCAGGGAGTAGTCCATGGCAGTGCCGCTGCCGGACACAACGCCGGTTTTCATAGTGGCGGTGAGTTTGATTTTGTAGGGATTGGTAGGTGAACCCGCGGTGGGGAGAGTGATCACATTCCCAGTGCCGATGGTGAAGGTCTGGGTGAATGGGCTGGAGAGTCCACCCTGAGTGAAGAGGAGGCGCGCATTGTCCGCTCCGGCGTTGATGCCAAAGATCAACTCGTTGGCAGCAGGCGGGGTGTAGAGCGCTCCACTGGCATTGAGGAAGTGCAGTGGGAACCCAGCGCTGTAGTTGCGGGAATAGACGGGGCTTTTGACCCAACCCAGGCTGCCCGAGGTGGTGTCGCTATTGCTGTCGAAAGAGACGGTGCCCTGCACTGAGCCCGAGTTGTCATAGAGCATGAGATGAACTGCGGTCTGCCCCTGGGCACCGAGGGCTGTGCTGAAGGTTTTGGGCGTTCCATCCGCCAGCTTGCTGATCCAAGCGACCGTGCCAGTGCTGCTGATGGTCTGGATTGCCCAGCCTGCGCCCTGGGGGTAGGTGGAGTCACCGATGAGTTCGTTGGGCAATTCCAAGGCGGTATTCCACTGACCGACGTAGGTGGTGGCGGGGGTGGTTTTGCTGAAAGCGGCCTTGTAACCGGAGAGATCGATCACATCCCCCTCGGGTTCTCTAAGTGTGCCAATGATGCTGCCCGAGCCGATGGGCAGAGCGAAGGCCACGGTCAGTGGATCGTAAGGCAGTCGGCGGGCCACCAAGAAGCTGCTCTCTGGAGCAATGCTGCCGCCGGGCACGGTGTCGAGCACGCCTTTGATCTGGGTGCGGTGGATACCGCGTGTGATGTAGCCGGTGTAGGTGCCGGTCGCCGTGACGGTGATCTGAAGTGAGCCCCCGTAGCCACCATTATACCAGGGATGCCTGTCCAAAAGCGCATGGTAGGTGCCAGCCGTGCCTTCAGGCAGGGGCTCCACCGTCCACGGAATGGTCAGCGGTGCGCTTTTAGCTCCCGCGTTGGAGGCGGTGAAGACGATCGTGTAGTTGCCTGCGACCAGCGGGCGTCCAGTGATCCTGCCGTTTGTTGTATTGAGATTCAGGCCGTTGGGCAAACCGGTGACGCTAAAACTCGTCGCCGTGCCGGTGTATTCGAGCTGGTGGCTGATCTCGCCACTGACGATACCATTGCTGTCCGGGGCGAAAGGCAGGAGCACCGGGCGCACGTTGGCCGCATGAAGCACGTCGAGACTGCAAAGGCTGACGATTCCGACCATGATGTAGGCGAGCTGTCTCCTAGAAAGAAGAGAAGTCAGCTGGAAGTGATGCAAGATGGAGTGTGGTTTCATGGCGATGGCAACTCCACGAAGTTATGGCT
>JBIKIA010000742.1:0-2539 GCA_044361885.1 Prosthecobacter sp.
GCGGCAAGCCCTTTGCCTTCAGCGATGCCACGGCGGGCAGGAAGCGCCTGCAAATCATCCTCCTTGGCGACAGCACCACAGAGGCCAGCATTCCGAAGAAGATGGCTCCTTCTGAGCCGCAGATCGAGGACACCCTGCGTATCCTCCTGGCTGCCAATCCTGACCTACCACCCACCGATGTTTATAATGAAGGCGTCAGCGGCGAATACATCCGCCGCCTGCTCGACACGCGCTATGACAAGGCGGTGAAGACGAAGCCGCAGGCGGATTTCATCTTCATCCGCTACGGCCTCAATGATCAGGCGAAGATCAAAGATTTCAAAACCGCCTTCCCGAAGGATTTCCATGAACTGCTTGAGCGTCTGCGCAAGGATCATCCGAAGGCAATGCTCATCCCGATGACCGCCATCCCTTATGCGCTCAATAACTTGCATGAGGATATCAACGCGCTCATCAAGCAGGTCGCCACCGATGAAAAGCTCACGCTCTTTGACATCGCGCCGCGCTACCTCGCCGAGTTAAAGAAGAACCCTGATGGTCTCAACTATCGCCGATTCCCGCTCTCGAAGATCCCCGAGAATCTGCGCGCCTTTGTCACGCCTTACATTCAGCCTGAGGCCGACCCAAAAGTTGTCGTGCTCGACAATCGTCTCGACGGCGTCTTTGGCCACCTCCCAGGCTGGGCCGGGGACCGGCATCCGAACCTCGCCGGTTACAATGTGATCGCGGATGAGACGGCGAAGTGGCTTGCGCCGGTGATTCGTTCTCAGCATGGAAAGAACTGATTCCATGCGCCTCCTGCTCTTTCTTTTCCTTGGCCTCATTCACTCTGCCCTCGCGGCTGACTTTGATGTGCTCATCAAAAACGGGCGCATCGTCGATGGCACAGGCTCAGCGGCAAAAACTGGAAGTTTGGGGATCAAGGCTGGGCGCATCGTGGCGATGGGGGAGGTTTCCGGCACGGGGGAGATCGTGATCGACGCAGGCGGCAAAGTGGTCGCGCCCGGATTCATCGACGTCCACACGCACTCGGAAAAAATCAGCGAGGTGCCAGCAGCGGAAAACTTTCTCCGTATGGGGGTGACCACGATCATCACGGGGAACTGCGGTATGTCGCGGACGGACGTGGCGGCGTTCTTTGACGAAATCAGCAAGGCGGGCATGACGCTAAATGTAGCCACGCTCATCGGTCACGGCGCGGTGCGGGAGCAGGGGATGCGCGGCAAGTTCATCCGTGCGCCGAGTGATGAGCAGCTCACGGCCATGAAGCAGCTCGTTGATCAGGCCATGAAGGACGGAGCCGTGGGCATGAGCACCGGGCTGATCTATGTGCCGGGCTCATTTGCCAAGACGGACGAGATCATTGAACTGGCGAAGGTGGTGGCGAGTCACGGAGGCGTGTATGCCAGCCACATCCGGCATGAGACGCTGCGCATCTTCGAGGCGCTGGATGAGTTCACCCGCATCGCTCGTGAGGCCAGGGTGCGTGCCGAGCTGAGCCACATCAAACTCTCCGGCCCCGCAGCCTGGGGCAAGACGGCAGAGGTGCTGGCCCACCTCGACAAAGCGCGCGCCGAAGGGCTGGAGATCACCCACGATCTCTACGGTTACACCGCCTCCAGCACTGGCCTTCGGCAAACCATCCCCGATAAATCGCTCGAAGGCACGCGGGAGGACTACGCCGCGCGTCTGGCGGACCCGCAGGCAAAGGCAAAGACCATCGAAGGCATGATGGAGATCCTGAAACGCAACGGACGCAGCGACTACAGTTACGCCGTCGTGGCGCGCTTCGTCGCCGATCCTTCGCTCAATGGCCTGACCATTCCCGAAGCGGCGAAGAAAGTGCGCGGCAGTGATTCACTCGCAGATCAGATCGAGCTGCTGCTGGACATCGAAAAGCGCGGCGGTGGCAGTGGCATCTTCCACGGCATGGATGAGGCGGACGTGACCGCCTTCCTCAAACATCCGCTGACCATGATCGCCAGCGATGGCGGCCCGCGAAAGCTCGGCGAGGACATCCCGCATCCGCGTAGTTATGGAAACAACGCCCGCATCCTCGCCCGCTATGTCCGTGAGCAAAAGGTGCTGTCCTTGGAGGAGGCCATCCGTCGCATGACGAAGCTGCCAGCGGAGACCTTTCGTCTGAAGGGTCGCGGTGTGCTCCAGCCAGGTGGCTTTGCCGACGTGGTCATCTTTGCCCCTGAAAAGATCGCGGACCCGAGCACCTTCAATGACCCGCATCATTACTCGGTGGGCTTTGCGGAAGTGCTGGTGAATGGCGTGTCCGTGATCCACGGAGACAAGCTCACCGAAGCGCGTCCCGGTGGCCCTTTGAAGAGGCTTTGATATGCCATGCTCCGCTCTTGCCCTCAGGCCCGGTCTCGCAGAGACTCCCGACATCATGAGTGACTTTCCTTCCGAACCGCCCCAGCCTCCGCAGAAGCCGATCCCATCCCCGGAGGAGATCACGCGGAAGCTGGAGGACTTCATCAAGAACAGCCTCGGCGGGCAGGTGGTCTTCTCCCGCATCGAGCCGCAC
>JBIKIA010000454.1:0-4210 GCA_044361885.1 Prosthecobacter sp.
GGCCAGTGTGATCCCCTTCAGTTCCCCGCGCACCGCACTGAGTTCGATGCCCAGCGCCTCGGACTTCAGCAGCCGATGCAGCGGAGTCGCCGCAGCCTTGCACAGACCATCCAGAACCGCCCTCTCCATCAGGCTCACGCCCAAATTGGCCAGCAGCGGCGGTTGTTCTCGCAGCCCAGCCCAGCGAGACTGCTCATCATAAAGATCCCGCCACCATCCGAAGTAGCCCACCGGCTGCTGCGCCGCGTTTTCCGCGATGCGCGCCGCGTTCTGGATCACCGCCAGCATCTCCGCCACATCCTGCTCACAGGACGTCTCGGGATGCTTCGTGAACCACTTCGGTGCCAGCCCCTCCGAGGCCAGCCCGCGCACCGGCCTGCCATCCACCACCATCTCCGCCGTCACAAAGAGGTGCGGCAGCTTGATCATGCTCGCGATCCCATATCTAAAGGGGAATCGGGTCTGCATCGGCAGGGCGTGAAAATGGATGTCTGGGATCGTGAAGGTCATTGGTGCGACCATGACATCATTCCGCAGAAGTTGCATCCCCGCTCTAGCCGGGTAGATAGCCCGCCCCATGTCCGACCCCGCCAACCGTATTGACGCCCATTTCGCCTACCTCCGTGCTTCTGGGAAGCGCGCCTTCGTGGCCTATGTCTGCGCGGGTGATCCGACGCTGGATGCCACCATTGATGTCGTCCTCGCCCTCGAACGCGCGGGCGTGGACATCGTGGAGCTGGGCGTGCCTTTCTCCGATCCGCTGGCCGATGGCGTGGTGAATCAGATGGCCGCTGACCGCGCCCTGAAAGCCGGAGCCTCCATGCCGAAGGTGCTGGAGATGATCCGCCAGCTCCGCACGAAGAGTCAGATCCCGCTCGTGCTCTTCACCTACCTGAACCCCGTGTACACCTACGGCTACGAGCGCTTCCACATCGATGCCGCCGCCGCTGGCGCTGATGGCGTGCTCGTGCTGGACCTGCCGCCGGATGAGGTCGCCGAGAATCCCGAGCTGAAACCCACGCCGGAGCTGCGCCACATCCAGCTCATCGCCCCCACCAGCCCGCCGGAGCGCATCGCCAGCATCGCCAGCATCGCGGAAGGTTTCGTCTATTACGTCAGCCGCCTCGGCGTGACTGGCGCGCAGGTGGAGATCGCCAGCGGCATTGCTGAGCAAGTCGCCGTGATCAAAGCTAGCACGCAGGTGCCCGTCTGCGTCGGCTTCGGTGTCTCGAATCCCGAGCAGGCCGCCAAAGTCGCCAGCATGGCCGACGGCGTCGTTGTCGGCAGCGCCATCGTCAAGCTCATCGAGAAACACGGCTCCTCTCCCGATCTCGCCGCACAGGTGGAAGCCTTCGTGAAACCGCTCGTCGATTCCGTCCACGCCCTTGCTTGACCCTCTTGACCACTCTTTGACTCGTTCCTCCCCATGACTCTGAACTTCACCAAAATGAACGGTGCCGGCAATGACTTCGTCATGCTGGACAATCGCGACCTCTCCCTCGCTCTGACCAAGGATCAGATCGAGAAGCTCTGCGACCGCCATCGCGGCATCGGTGCCGATGGCCTGCTCTGCGTCGAGCCCGCCACGGACGGTGGCGAATTCAAAATGCGCTACTACAACGCCGATGGCGGCGAGGCTGAGATGTGCGGCAATGGCGCGCGTTGCTTTGGCCGCTTCGTGAATCTTTTGCACGATGGCAAGCTCTCCAAGATTGCCTTCGAGACGCTCGCAGGCATGATCTCCGCCGAGTTTGAAGGCGACCAAGTGCGCATCAACATGAGCGCTCCCCACAGCCTCAAGCTCGCTCAAGAACTGCCCGTTTCGCAGACAACACTCACCGTCCACAGCGTGAACACCGGCGTGCCTCATGCCGTGGTTTATGTCGATGATCTGGAAAACGTCCCCGTGATCGAATGGGGCGCGGCCCTGCGCTACCACGAAGCATTCAAGCCCAAAGGCACGAACGCCAACTTCGCCAAAGTGCTCGCCCCTGGCAGCATCGCCATCCGCACCTACGAGCGCGGCGTCGAGGGCGAGACCCTCGCCTGCGGCACCGGCATGGTCGCCTGCGCCCTCATCCATCACGAACTCACCGGCGCTGCCAGTCCCGTGAGTGTCCTCGTCAAAGGCGGCGATACCCTCCGCATCGGCTTCACCGAATCCGCCCCGCATGAATACACCGACGTGACCTTGTTTGGTCCGGCGGATGTGGTCTTCAATGGCACGGTCACGATCTGATTCCTTTTCGCTCTTTTCATCTCTTAGAACTCGCTATCCTCACTCTCCCATGTTCGCAGGAACCCACACCGCCATTGTCACCCCCTTCCGAAACGGTCAGATCGACGAGGAAGCCCTCCAGAAGCTCGTCGATTTCCAGTTCACCAATGGCGTGACTGGTGTCGTGCCTTGCGGCACCACGGGTGAATCTCCCACACTTGATTATGATGAACATGAGCGGGTGGTGAAGCTCACCGCCGAGTTTGCCAAAGGTCGCGGCATTGTCATGGCAGGCACGGGCTCCAACAGCACGCGTGAAGCCGTGGAGATGACGCAGGAAGCGGAGGCCGTCGGTGCCACTGCGATCCTGCAAGTCGCTCCGTATTACAACAAGCCCACTCCTGAAGGTCTTTACCAGCACTTTAAAGCCGTCGCTCAAAGCACGAAGCTGCCGATCATGCTCTACAGCATCCCTGGCCGCTGCGGCATCGAGATCGGTGTGGATGTACTCGAACGTCTAGCCGAGACGTGCCCGAACATCTGCGCCATCAAGGAAGCCGGTGGCAACCCCGAGCGCGTGAATCAGATGAAGCAGGTGCTGCCCGCCAGCTTCGAGATCCTCTCCGGCGATGACAGCCTCACCCTGCCCTTCATGGCCGTCGGTGGTGTCGGCGTGGTCAGCGTGGCCTCGAATCTCATTCCAAAGCAAATCAGCGACATGGTGAAGCTCGCGCTCGCTGGCGACTACACCGGAGCCGGGAAGCTGCATCATCAGTATTACCCGCTGCTCGCCGCCTTCCTGAAGCTCTCCACGAACCCCATCCCGATCAAAGCGGCGATGGCGCTCGCCGGTCATTGCACCACCGAGATCCGCCTACCGATGGTCGAACTGGAAGAAGCCAAGGTTGCCGAACTCAAGGCCACCATGGTGAAGCTGGGGCTGCTCTGATTTGGCAGCGATACGGTCTGCATTAATGCTCTCAAGTGATCACGATCACAAAACGGCAGATCTTATCCTTCTTCACTTTCGATCCTTCATCCCGCCTTCGCCAGATCCTTAAACACGATCTGCGAGGGATTGCCCACGGGCGTGTAATGACCGGTGAAGGTCAATTTGCCGGTGCTTTTCTCCACGCGGAAGATGGCGATGTGATCAGCCCGCTGATTGCAGCAGTAGAGAAACTCACCAGTGGGATCAAAGGTGAAGCTGCGGGGATAGTCGCCATGCGTCCATTCCTCCGTCACATAGCTGAGCGTACCATCCGCGCCGATGGCGAAGATGCCGATACTGTCGTGGAGGCGATTGCCTGCATAGACGAATTTGCCATCGGCGGAGACAGTGATCTCAGAGCAGAAGTTGCTGCCTGCATAACCGGGCGGAAGGCTTGAAAGGGTCTGGCGCGCAGTGAGGCCTCCGGTTTGCGCATCAAAGTCGAAGAGCGCCACAGTGGAGCCTTCCTCCTGGATGGAGTAGAACCAGCGTGAGTTGGGATGAAAGGCAAAGTGACGCGGACCATCGCCCGGCGGCAGAGAGACGGAGGGCGTGTCCGCAGGCGTGAGCGTGCCTTTTTGTCCGTCGAACTTCCAGACGAGGATCTGATCGAGCCCGAGATCGACATGGATGACAAACTTGCCCGAGTGATCCGCTTCGATCATGTGAGCATGAGTTTGGTCATGTCCGCTGATGGCAAAGCTGCCCTGAGGAGCGTTGTTGGCCTTGGTCGGCCCAACCTTGCCTGCATCCTTCTTCACATCCGTCGCCTCACCGAGGCTGCCATCTTCCTTGATCGGCAGCACGGCCACGGAGCCGCCGAAGTAGTTCGCCACGAGCACGTATTTGCCACTCGGATGCACGCTCATATGCGCCGGGCCTTTACCACCTGAGCTGACTGAGTTCAGCAGCTTCAAAGAGCCATCTTTTTCAATCGCGAAGGCGCTGACCGTGCCGGACTCGTTTTCGCCGACACGTTCGGTCTCATTGCCGGAATACAG
>JBIKIA010000429.1:0-4448 GCA_044361885.1 Prosthecobacter sp.
CTCGGGCTCGTGCCCATTTCATACACACCTGCTGGCGACATCGCACCCGTGCTGCGATCCACCGTAAACAGATGAATGCCGCGGCCATTCCCCGGCGGCAGATCCACCTGCGTGGCCTTCATGTTCTTCAACGGCGAGGTGTAGGTGCCGACATAAGCCATGAGCGGCCCCTTCCCAGCCTCCGACTGAGCCATGATCTCGCTGGCCCATCCGCCAGCCACGAGAAGCGAGGTGTGTTTCAGAAACGAACGGCGTGACGAGGGCGGGGCGGAGGAGGACTGCATGGTGAGAGGCAAGGCTACGTCATCAAAGCCCAAGGCTTTGCAGGCACTTCAAGCATCTTGCTTCACGCCACCGTCAAAGGCCCATCGAAGGTGGTAAGGCTAATCACTTCCGTCTTCGCAACGTGTGGACCATGCGCCACGCCTTTCGGCGCAAAGAACAGCGTGCCGGGGGTGTAGGTGACACCGCTTTCCTCCCACTCGCCGGAGAGGATCCACGCCCATTCATTGGCCACGGGGTGCGTGTGCTCCGGGATGGTGTGACCAGCGGCAAACTTCCGCAGCACGACCACGCCGCCCGTCTGCTCATTCTTGTGCAGGATCTTCAGTTCGACCCCGGAATAGGGGCCGGGTTGCCAGGGCTTGTCATCGGCGAGGGCGGTGTAGGGAAACATGCCCCATGCAACGGCGGAATCGAGGCTCCGGCAAGTGGCGAACCTGCCCTCAGGTTCCCTGCTTCTTCTTCGGCGGCTTGGCGGTCTTGGGCGGCTTGGCGCTGGAGCTGTTGCCGGAACTGGGTTGATCCGTTGCCTTTAGCTTGGCGAAGACTTTTTGTGCATAGTCTGCGGTTTGCTCAGGGGTGAGTTCGGGATGCTTTTCCAGACGCGACTTCACGAGGTCCTTAAACTTGTCACGCGCATTGGAGGAGAGGGATGCATACATCTCGCGGCCCTGATCGCCGAGCAGGGAGGATGGTTTAAGTCCGTCCTTTGATTTCCCAGAGCCCGCCAGCCTTGCCTTGGAGTTGCTTTTGCCACCGCCGTCCGTGGACATCTCCTGGCCATGATAGTGCATGGTGATCGTTTCCGGCCCGACCTTCATCTCGATCTGCGAATTGCTCGGGTCCGTGCCCGCGTTCGCGGCCATCAGTTGCCATCCCAGCGCATTCGGCTCTTCAAAGACGAGCACTCGCTCCTTCGTTTGCTTGTTCAGGACCGTGGCCACCGGACGCCCATTCACATAAGCGATTCCGGTAAGCTGGAGCGTGTCCTCCATATTCACCAAGCGGCTAAAGGGTGAGTGCGACACTAATTCGTTCGCAAAACTGCGGTCCAGTGGCTGCGGCAGATCAGGGTCCACCACAGCGGTGTCACCAGCGTGGAGGCAGGAGACGGAAAGGAGGATGGCGCTGAGGCGCGAGAGGAACTTCATCGGGGGGCTTCATGAACGGCAGCCTCTCAGACGTCTATCAGCGCATTCTCGGCGTGACCTCCATGCTCAAGTTAATGGTGTGACGGTTTGATCCTCTCTCGATACTGCGGCAAGGCTCACCCATGAATTCATCCACTGCCCGACGCCCGCCCCTTCAGCCCATCACCTGGATGGCTCCGGCTCAGCGTGCCTTTTTTGAAGCCGCAGGCACCACGGCGCATCGCATCGCCTCAGGCTCGGGTGGCTGGCTGGAGCGCCTGGGAGATGACGCGATGATTTCTCACAAGAATGACCTAGCCCTCAAAGAGCTGATGGACGGCATGGAAAACTGGAGCGCCGAGTCTGGATGGAAGCCGGCGCGTGTTTTTACACGCTTTCTGCCGCTAAAAAATGATGAGCGTATCTCCCCCGTCCTGCACAGCGGTGATGCGACTCTTCCGATCCAGACCGTGGTCACCGAGGCTGGCACCCGATACGGCCTCGATTTCGGCACTGGCTACAGCCACGGACTGTTTCTCGACCAGCGGGGCAATCGAGCCAAGCTCCGCACCATGCGCCCAAAGCGCGTACTGAACACCTTCGCCTACACATGCAGTTTCAGTGTCGCGGCGGCGCTCACTGGCGCGGAAACACTGAGCGTGGATTTGTCCCGTAAATCGCTGGATCGTGGTCGGCAAAACTTCACTCTCAATGGCATCAGTGAAACCAAGCATAGCTTCACCGCCGATGATGCGCTCGAACTGCTACCAAAGCTGGAACAACGCGGCGAACGATTCGATGTCATCATTCTTGATCCACCGACTTTCTCACGCGGAAACCAAGGCCGCCTCTGGCAGGTGGAACAGCATCTCGAAGATCTGATCAAGGCCGCCCTCGAAGTCGCCATGCCCAAGTGCGCAATCCTTCTCTCCACCAACTGCACGAAGATCGACAACATCGCCCTGGAGCGACAGGCACGCGCCTGCGCGAAGGTGAAGAGACGTACCACCCAATACATACGTACGACACCAGAGATCGACTTTCCAGAGGGGCAGGGTGCCAGCACGGTGTGGATGATGGTGCGATAAGGGCCTTTGAGAAACCATCACCTTCACTGACGGATCCAACTACGGACCGATGGCCAGCCAGTTGAACTCGACTGCAAAGACGCGTGAACTGGCCCAGGTTGAAAGAACGGCCTGAAAGCCTGACTCAGTAATGTTGTTCGCCTTCAAAGTGATACGTGAACTGTCGCGCTGATCCATGTCGAATCCGGTGAGACCTAGTTGCACCACAGGGAGAGACGAAAAAGGCGAAGCAAAAGTGATGTCCACCGTGAAGCTACGTGAGCCTTCTCCATGAGGATCAATTACATCGAGGTTCCAGCCTTCGGTTAGAATACCGATACCCACATTGGAGGAGAGGACTTGCCAGGGAACAGAAGATGAATACATGAGAATAATCTCTTAAAGCAGCATTCGGACCGGTTTCACTCTTTGTATCGTTTCAATCTCGCCCAAAAAATAGGCCAGACCACGACTGCAGGTTCGTCTGGCGAAGATTTTTTTCAAAATCACAAGAAAAAACTTCAGAACCGCAAGAAAGGCACACACCTTGCGTATTCCGCTCGCAGTCAGCAATCAACTCCCCCCTACAATACGCCATGAAAATGCATCCTAATTGCCAAGGCAACCACCTCGATCTCCGCACCGGCGCGAGCCGCCGTGAATTCATGTACGTCGGTATGCTCGGCGGTCTCGGACTCACTCTTCCTGACATGCTCCGTCTCCAGGCGGCCAGCGTCATGCCTGAAGTCGAAAGCTTCAAGTCAGTGGCTGACTCGATCATTCACATCTACCTCCCTGGTGGCATGGCTCAGCACGAATCCTGGGATCCAAAGCCTTTCGCCAGCCCTGATTATCGTGGCCCCTACACTCCGATCAAGACCGCCCTCCCCGGTGAGTATGTGGGTGAGCAGTTCAAGAATATCGCAAAAATCATGAACAAGCTGACGGTCATCCGCAGCATGACTCATGGCGAAGCCGCTCACGAGCGTGGCACGCACAACATGTTCACCGGCTACCGCCCAAGCCCAGCCATCAAGTTCCCAAGCTTCGGCTCGGTGATTTCCCATGAGCAGGGTTCACGCAACAACCTTCCTCCCTACGTCGTCGTTCCAACGGTCAGCGTCCCTGAACAGGGCACTGGCTACATGAGCAGCGCTTTCGGTCCTTTCGCCCTCGGCAGTGACCCTGCTGACAAGAACTTCTCCGTGCGCGACTTGCTCTCCCCGAAAGACATCGACGAGAAGCGCTTTGATCGCCGCCGCTCCCTCCTTGGGACTGTGGACGAGCATTTCCGCACCGTCGAAAAAGCCGATTCCATCAACGCCATGGACAGCTTCTATCAGGCCGCCTACGGCCTCGTCGGCAGCACCCAGGCCCGCGAAGCCTTCGACCTCAGCAAAGAATCCGACAAACTCCGCGATGAGTATGGTCGTAACACCGCCGGTCAGCGCTTCCTCCTCGCCCGTCGCCTCGTCGAAGCTGGTGTCCGCATGGTATCCGTCACCTACGGCGGCTGGGACCACCACAGCAATATCAAGGGTGCCTTTGACGGTCAGGCTCCGAGCTTCGATCAGGCCTTCGCCCGCCTCATCACCGATCTCTCTGACCGTGGCATGCTCAAGAGAACCCTCGTCATGGTCAGCTCCGAGTTCGGCCGCACGCCGAAGATCAACGGCACCAATGGTCGTGACCACTGGCCTCGCGTCTTCTCGGTCGCCCTTGCAGGCGGCGGCGTAAAGGAAGGCTACATCCACGGTGCCTCCGACGCCCTCGGTGGTGAACCCGACCGCGACGCTGTGGGTCCAGAAGATCTTGCCAAGACCATGTATCGCCTCCTCGGCATCAATTCCGAGAAGCGCATCATGTCCGACGGTGCCCGCCCCATCGACATCGTCAACGGCGGTCGCATCCTCAACGAAATCCTCGCCTAATTCTCGTCGGCAGAAAGTTCTTCCAGCGGCGCAACGCA
>JBIKIA010000743.1:0-2533 GCA_044361885.1 Prosthecobacter sp.
CTACGGCAGCGCCCGCGCCGGCTGGGTCACGGACAAGCCCGATGGCGAGCAGAGGGACATGACCTTCATCCTCGAGCAGATCATCAAGCACATCCCCGAACCCAAGGCTGAACTCGAAGGCAGCTTCGAGATGCTCGTCTCGAACATCGACTGGGATAACTTCGTCGGTCGTGTGTCCATCGGCAAAGTCACCCGTGGCACCGTGAAGCTCGGCGACCGCGTCTTCCTCCTCGGCAAGACGCCTGAGGACAAGGCCACGCAGTTCAAAGTCACCAAAGTTTTCCAATACACCACGCTCACCACCAGTGACTCCGTCGAAGGCGGTGCGGGTGACATCGTCGGCATCAGCGGCCTTGAAGACGTCGATATCGGTCAAACCATCGCCGGTGCGGCAGACGCGCCTTCTTTGCCCTTCGTCGCCATCGACCCACCGACCATCGTCATGCAGTTCGCCGTGAATGACGGCCCGCTGGCTGGCCGTGAAGGCACGCACGTCACCTCCCGCAAGATCCGTGACCGCCTGGACCGCGAGCAGAAGATGAACGTCACCCTCTCCTTCAAAGACACCGACACCGCCGGTATCTTCGATGTCAGCGCGCGTGGGGCCATGCAGATCGCCGTGCTCGTTGAGCAGATGCGCCGCGAAGGCTTCGAAGTGCTCGTCTCCCGTCCGATGGTCATCACGAAGAAGATCGACGACGTCACCTGCGAACCTTTCGAGACTCTCTACCTCGACGTGCCGGATGATTTCCTCGGCCCTGTCATGAAGAGCATCTCCGAGCGTAAAGGCCGCATCGAAGACATGAACGCCCACAATGGCCGCACGACCGTGCAGTCCTGCATCCCGACTCGTGGCCTCATCGGCTTCGAGTTCGAGCTCATGAACCTCACGAGCGGTCACGGCATCCACAGCCATCTCTTCCGCGAATACGCTCCGCACGCCGGGCACATGCAGACGCGCAGCACCGGCACCCTGGTCAGCACCGAAGGCGGCGAAGCCACCTCCTACGCGCTCGATACCATCCAGGTCCGTGGCAAGCTCTTCGTCACCTCAGGCGATCTCGTCTATGACGGCATGATCATCGGTGAAAACCCCCGCACCGACGACCTGCCCGTGAACCCCTGCCGCGCCAAGCAGCTCACGAACTTCCGTGCCGCTGGTGGTGACAAAGGCATCCAGCTCACCCCGCCGATGAAGTTCAGCCTCGAGCGCGCCATCGAGTACATCGCCCCCGATGAACTCGTGGAATGCACCCCGAAGAACCTCCGTCTTCGCAAGCGCACGCTGGACTCCAGCACCCGCCAGCGCGAGAAAAAGAAGATGGAAGCCGAGATCGAAGCCGCAGGCTGATCCCACTATCGTCCTTAATGATCACCCACAGCTCGGAAGTCCGCTTCCGGGCTGTTGTTGTGTATAGGCACCACCTCAAATTCTCCGTATTCGCCGCTGCACATCCGGGAATCTTGTGAGATACCAACCATCATCATGATTCACGGCTACGAACTTCTCGACAGCGGCTCCTTTCAGAAACTAGAGCGCTTCGGCCCCGTCGTACTATCACGGCCCTGCGCTCAGGCCGTGTGGGCAAAGACTCTGCCAGAATCCTCCTGGCGTCAGGCCACGGCCACCTTCTTCCGAGAAGGTGGTAATCAATGGCGCGGACGGGACAATCTGCCTGACACCTGGAACATCGATGTCGATGACACTGGCTTCAAACTCAGCAGCACCGACTTCGGCCACCTCGGCATCTTTCCCGAGCAGCGGGATCAGTGGAAACGCATCCGTGAAGTTTGTGCCGCCTATTTAAAAAAGCACGGGCGCGCACCACGTGTGCTGAATCTCTTTGCCTACTCCGGTGGCAGCACGCTGGCCGCCTCCCACGGCGGGGCTGAAGTCTGCCATGTTGATGCCAGCAAGGGCATGGTCGATTGGGCACGCCAAAACGCTACGCTGAATCGGCTCGATGACAAACCCATCCGCTGGATCGTCGATGACGTCACCAAATTCCTCGAGCGCGAGCAACGCCGCGAGCGCCAGTATGATCTCATCATCCTCGATCCCCCGAGCTATGGTCGCGGTGCCAAGGGGGAGATCTTCAAGATCGAAAACGACCTCCCTCCCCTACTCTCACTGCTCGGCAAGCTCATGTCCCCCGAGCCCCTCGGGCTCCTGCTTTCCTGCCACACCCCAGAGCTCACGCCCATCTCCCTGCATCACCTGCTGCTCCAGCAGTTCGGCAAAGAAGGCTCGCTAGACCACGGCGAGATGCAGCTTCGCGGCAAGACCGACGTCCTTCCCGTCCCCAGCGGCAGCTTCTGCTGGTGGCTGGCTTGATTTTGCCATGAATTGACGAAGCTACTCGAATACTGCTCCAGAAATGATTTGGGCGACGGAATTCTCCGTCGCCCCAAAAAAAATCAGCCTATAGTTTCAAGCAATCATGGCTTTCCGCTAACCGAATTACCAGAAGCAGCGAATCCGGTGCCAGCGTTCGAAAGCGAATTGCTCATGAAAGGGCTACCACCTTGACCA
>JBIKIA010000183.1:0-8635 GCA_044361885.1 Prosthecobacter sp.
GAAAACGCGGCTGCCATCGGTCACGGCGGTGACGACCGTTTCCTCGTTGCTGCCATCGATGCTCCAGAGCTTTTTGCCGCTGAGAGGATCAAAGCTCTCGACCTTGTTGCAGCCGGCGAGCACGGCTTGGAGCTTGCCAGCGGCGGTGAGGACGGAGGGAGTGGCATAGTTGGCCACGGGCGGGCGATCCTGCTGCCACACGATCTCGCCGGTGAGTTTGTTGAGGCCCGTCATCTTGCCGCCGCCGCGATGATCGGCAGAGACGAGCACGATGTTTTGATAAACGACCGGCGAGGAGCCAAACCCTTGATGCACCTGGAAATCGCACACGCGGCGCTGCCAGAGCTGCTTGCCCTTCAAATCGAGCGCGGTGGTGAAAATGGCTCCATTGTTGAGGAAGTTGACGAAGAGCCGCTTGCCATCGCTCACGACATCCGACGAGGCCTGCGAGGAGATTTTGTGGCCTTTCGTGTTCAGGTTGCCGCGATGCACGACACTCTCCCAGCGTGATTTGCCCGTCGCACGATCAAAACTGAGCACCAGTTGCTCCTCGGTCTCGACATCTGCCGTTGCGAGCATCACTTGGTCACCAACCATGATCGGTGAACCATGCCCGCGGCCACGCACTTCGGCCTTCCAGACGAGGTTTTCACTCTCGATCCACTTCACCGGCAATTTTTGGCCGGGAGCCGCATGTCCATCACCTGTGGGTCCACGCCACGCAGGCCAGTCGGCGGCGGAGATGGAAGTAGCGAATGCGGCAAGGAGGAATGAGGCGAGTTTCATGTCGGACGTGGATAACGCGGCGAAGCCTTTCTTTTTGGCCTCTTTGTTCTGGCCAGTTGGATTTTCTGTAAGGAAGCGCGAGGGCGTGACACTCATCTTCCAGCAACACGTTTCATGGCATGACCCCTCACGAACAAGAATCCATCTTTCGCCGCTGGCTGAGCGATCACCAAGGGCTGCTGAGGCGGGTGGTGAAGTCGTTTGCCTCCACTTCTGAGGACCAAGAGGATCTGCTTCAGGAGATTTTGCTCCAGGCTTGGATCTCTCTGCCGGGCTTCCGCGGAGACTCAAAGGAGACCACCTGGCTCTACCGCCTGGCATTAAACACGGCGATGGTCTGGCAGCGCAAGGAGCAGCGTCGCCGCGTGAAGCATGAGGCGTTTTCGAACTTCGTGGCGCATGAACCAGCTCCGCCCAATAGCTCGCCCGCCGTGGACGTGCTGATTGAGCATCTTTACCGGGCGATCCGCGAACTGCCGAAGCTGGAGGCCTCGCTGGCACTCATGCATCTCGACGGGCTGAGCTATCGCGAGATGGGCGAGGTGCTCGGTATCTCGGAAAACCATGTCGGGGTGCGACTGCACCGCGTCCGCAAACAACTGGCTGAACATCTGAAAGGAAATGTCCATGAACTTTGAGCAACTCCAACAACACTGGCAGCAGCAGGATGCACGCCCACAGCCCAAGGTGGACGCCAGCCTGCTTCTCCAGGAAGTGCGCCGAAATCACCGCTCGTTTGAGACGAAGATCTTCTGGCGTGATTTTCGTGAAGTCGCGGCGGCAGTGTTTGCCACGCTCTACTTTGCCCTCCGTGGGCCTGACTGGACATACCACCTGCTGGCCGTTGCGGCTGCGGGTGTTGGTCTTTACCTGCTCGTGGACCGGCTACGCCAGCGGCGGCACCGCCCATCGCAATCAGAATGCCTGCGGACCTTCGTGGAGCAATCGCTGCATCAGACGAGGCATCAGACTTGGCTGCTGCGAAACGTGCTGTGGTGGTATTTGCTCCCGCTGACGGTTCCGCTGCTTGTTTCGATGGCGGTGAACGCGGACAGCTTGCAGCAAGGTGTGTGCCTGGGTGTCATCACCTGCCTGCTCACGTTCTTCATCTACCGGCTGAACCAGAAGGTCGTGACGAGTCATCTAGTGCCGCGCGAGCTGGAGCTGGAGAGGCTTCTCGCAGGCATCTCGGAGCCACTGGCGGCGGACTCGTCGATCAACTCTGGGGTCGGTGATTTGGAGAAGAAGTGAAACCACTCACTTCGCCTTCTCGCCAGCCACAGGCGGGCGATGACGCGGGACCATGCTGCGGAAGTCGCCGAGGTTGTAGGGGCCGAGGTAGGGCTGATTGAGCGTGACCTCGGCCACGGCCACGGTGCCCCATTTGGACGCGGTGGCGAGAGGATCACCGTTGTGATCATAAACGGCGGAGATCATCCAGCCGGAGTCGTACTCCATGAAGGTGCTGCTGATGACATAGACATGGTTTTCGCAGGCACGGGCCGCAGCGAGCTTCGGATTGCAGCCCCACACCGGCCACGCGATGATCTCCGCGCCGTTCTTCGTCAGCTCGCGGGCGACTTCGGGGAAGAAGCCGTCGTAGCAGACCATCATGCCGACTTTACCAATGGCAGTGTCATAAACGGGGTAGTCCTTGCCGGGTGCGATGCCTTTCGCGGCCTCGCCGGGCGGCAGCGAGACTTTGCGATACTTGCCGATCAATGCGCCATCGGGTCCGAGAAGCACCGCCGTGTTATAAACGAGATGCGCCTCACGCTCGTAAAGACTGAGCACGATGTGAAGATGGTGCTGCTTGGCGAGCGAGCCGAAATACTCGGTCGTCGGCCCTGGGATGGGCTCGGCGAGCTCGGCGGGTTTTGCTTTCACGTTTGCGGACGGCACGGTTTCGCCGAGCACGACGAGATCAGCCTTCTGCCGTTCGGCATCGGCGATGAGTGGGGCAAACTCCTCGCAGTTTTGTCGCGGGGATTTGCCGGAAGGCCGGTAATGCACGGTGGCCATTCGCACCTTCCGTGCCGGTGGCGCTTCAGTCTGAGCAAACTCCGCTCCGCGCCACTCAACTCGGCCATTCGGTGCCCATTGCAGATGCAGTTCGACGACCGCACGCGCGGCCTTCGACGGGCTTCGATAAATGCCGCCCACGGTTGTCCAGCCTTGCGCATCTGTCAGCCCATCGGTCGGATACTCCGGCTCGGCACTGGGCATGGGCAGCTTGGGATCGGAGTTTGCGGGCCGTTCGTCTATGCGCACCATTATGCCATCTTTGTCCTGCCATGAAATGCGCACGAGGCAGCTCTGGCGTGGATTGCTCACGCCGCCGATCTTCCGCTTCACCTCAAAGCGCTGCCACCCGCCGCCCTTGATCTCAAAGCTCTTCTGAAACCAGCCATCGAGTCCCTCGCGTGGATCGTGTGTGATGACGAGATTGCCATTGTTACTGGAGAACTGCGGGCGGATCTCATCGCGCGGGCTTTCCGCAGTCCAGCCGTGGAAGTCAGCGGCGTGCAGCGATGCGGCGAAAAGCAAGACGAAGAGTGAGCGATGAAGTGTCATAGGATTGACTTATAGGTGTAAGGTTTGATCAAACGAGCTCAGGGCATGGCGCTCACGGCGGCGAACGTAGAAACGCAATGATGTTAGCGATCTGCTCGGGTTTCAGGGCGTTGCCGAGACTTGCGGGCATTAGCGAAACATTTCTCACGGTGCGGATGTCGGCGCGTTTGCGGAGCACGGTGCGTTCGGCACCACCGGCCAGCCGCAATGTGATGCTGGCGGGTGAGTCGGAGGCTGTGATGCCGAGCAGTGTTTCGCCGCGATGGGTTTTGACGTGGATGGTTTCGTAGCCGGGCCGTGCAGCTTCACTGGGGAAGAGGATGTCGCGCAGGATGACCTCGGGGGCGCGTTGGAACTCAGCGTCGAGATCAGGGCCGACGCTGGCACCGATGCCGTGGGACTTGTGACAGGCTCCGCAGATGGCGGTGAAGAGCGTTTTGCCTTCGTCGAGGTTCGGTTTCTGTTTCAGTGCGGCGAGGATGGCGGGAACACGTTTTTCCCATGCGGCGTTTTGCTCGGCGGTGGGGGCTGTGGGCGTGGGGACTTCGACGGCATTCGCGAGCGGTTGGGTGTCTTCGAGGCCGAGTTGGAGAATGTCGCGCGCTTTGCCGGTTTTGATGACGGCGAGGCATTCGGTGAGTTCTTGGGTATTGCCACGAGCAGCGAGGATGCCCGCGAGATTGGCCATGACGGTTTCGCTTTGACCAGGATCAGCGGCGAGGGCCATGAGGAGGTCTTTTTCGAGCTTGTGAGCTGAATTGGCGATAGCGGCGTCCATCCAGCGGAGTTGGCCGTGTTTTCGTGCGAGAGTGATGAGTGCCTCTTTTTGCGGTCCGAAGCTCAAAGCTAGCTGGAGGGCGAGTTGGGGCTCCAAATCGGCTTTGGGGTCGATGCCGGAGGTGTCGTCGTTTTCGCGGAGTTTGAGGACTTGAGCGTCGGCTTTGCTCAGCGGCGGTTTTTGCCATTTTTCCTTCGCTTCGAGGATCCAGATGCGGCCGCGATCATTTCCGTTGATGACGCCGTATTGCTGCTGGAGATGACGCGGGATGGCGGAGTAGTCCTCGATGATTTCGCGGTAGAAATCGACGATGGCCATGTGGCCTTCGGGCGTGTGCGCGAGGCTCATGGGATGGAACCACGCGTCGCGGGAGGCGAGGAATTCGCGCTGCTCCTCGCCCTTCACTCGTTGAAGGCGCAGGCGAGTGCCATCGCGCACGATGTCGGCGCGGTGGATGAGGTTTTGCGCGGGTTCGCAGACGAAATACAGGCCGCGCCAGACGAGCGGTCCGCAGGCGCTGGTGAAGTAACCGGACGCGGCGGCATCGCTGAGGCTGATCTTGCGGTAGAAGGCAAAGTATTCGGCATGTTGCTCGCGCCTCGTGCGCCACGGATGCGGTTTGGAAATGGGATAGACGCGGGTGTCGTCGCTAGCGGGTGAATCGAGCACCGGCGCGGCGGCATCGGGGTTTCGCGAGAGGTAGCGCCACGGGATGGGTGTGACGTAGAGGCCTGGATGCGTGGTGGTGCAGGTGAAGCGCTCGCCGCTGTCGGTAAAGGCCATGCCCATCGTCTTCGTGCTACCGCTGACGGGCTCGATGGCGCTGCCATCGGCGCGAATGCGGAAGTCGGTGGCGGGAAGCGTGACGGGCTTCTGCAAATGCAGTCCGCTGATCTCGCCTCCTGCCCAACCGCGACCGAAATAAAGCCAGCCATCCGGTCCCCAAGTCGGTGCATTGATGCCGCGCTCGAGATTGCCCGTGCCAAAGCCGGTGAAGAGCTTTTCGTTCACGTCGGCGTGGTCGTCGCCATCGCTGTCTTTGAGGAAAACGATGTGCGGTGCGCAGGCGACGATGATGCCGCCATTCGCAGCGGCGATGCCGTAGCACGGCGGCAGGCGATCTGCCCACACGATGGCTTTGTCCATGACGCCGTCGCCATCCGTGTCACGCAGGAGTTTCACGGTGCCGTAGGTTTCGGCCTCGGCTTTCTTTTTGGCCTCCGCACTGGCCTGAATACGGCGCACTTCGAGGTCGAGCTGGCCGGATTTGTTGAGTTCGTCGATGTCGTATTGGCCTTCGACGTTGTAGCCGTGCAGTTCGCAGACGAAGCAGCGGCCTTTGTCATCCCAGCAGATTCCGCTCGGTTCCGTGATGAGCGGTTCGCTGGCGAGGAGGCGGATCTGGTAGCCAGCGGGCAGTTGGAAGAGCATCGCGCTTTCAGCAGGCGAGAGCGGCTGTGGGGCGTCGTCCGGGCGCGGAATCTCGGCATGACTCAAAGCAGTCAGAAGTAGCAGGAAGGCAAAAAGTCGGCGCATGTCAGCCATACACGCCTCGCGACCTCGATCTGGCGCGCGAAGGCGAGTTTCACGACCGTGTCGTGACTTCTTGGAAACGCGCTTCGTAGTCCTTGTGGTTCGTGCCCATGAGGCGATCCCAGTAGTTGAAGTAAAGGCCGTAGTTGCCTCGCATCTTTTCGTGGTGCTGGACGTGGTTCGTCGGCGTGTTCAGCAGCTTGCCGAGCCACGTTTTCATGAGCCAGGAAGGGAAGTATTCATAGCCGGTGTGGCCGAGCACATTGAAGACGATCTGCCAGATCATGAAGGCAAAGAACGCCAGCGGATGCATGGGCACGGTAAAGACCAGCAGCGGGAAGATGCAGGCCTGCATGAAGGCCTCCAGCGGTGCGAAGGAATACGCGGCCCAGGGGCTGGGGTTCGTGCTCTCGTGATGCACGCGGTGGAAGAGCTTGAACAACCGCCGGTGATGCATGAGACGGTGCGTCCAGTAGAACCAAGTGTCATGCACGACGATGGCGATGCCGATGCTGGCCACGAACCACACACAGCCTTGCAAGTCGATCTTCCGATACATCTGCCAGCCGTAAGTTTTGCCGATCAGGATCGTCGAAACACCGACGAAGCCATAAACGAATGCAGTGAGCACCGACCACTTCATCTCCCGCCGCACATCGGCTGCCGCCGGGTCACGCTGGATGATCTTCCGCCGCCACCAGCGCTTCTTGAAAATCACATAGGCCAGCAGCCAGGCGATACCGGCGATGAGCGCGTAACGGAGCCAGTTCTCCACGGCGATGCCGAAGAACATCTGCACAGACTTTGACCAGCTTTGAGGAATGAAGAGATCGCGGAGCATCGGGGGAAGATTAATGACGAGGAAGCGGCAGACTCCAAACTTCAGCAGTTCTTAGTCGCGGACGCACTTCCCCATTTGGAATGATGATTCGGGATTGCCATTCGAGTGCGGGAACGGTGGCAATTGAAAATGGAAGCCCTTCCTGAGTGATCCAGGCATCGGTGGCAGGATCATAAGCAAGCGTGGTGCGCGGGAAGCCGGGGTGATCGATCACAGGTGTGAAAGTCACATTAGCTCCATCATCACCGCTGAAGATGAGCAATTGTCCGCCAATCTCTGAAGCTGGCGATGGAGCAGCGACGGCGGAGCGAGGGAGATCAGCGATGCGTTTCCATCCGTCCTCAGGCGTGTAGCGATAGGCATCACGAAGGAAAGTGCGCTGCGGTTTGCCATCAGTGCCGGGGGCCAGACTGGCACCGCTGAAGAGATAAAAGGCACCCTTATTCGAGCCTGCGACGGCAAGCATTCGCGAGGGGCCTGGCCACGGAGGCGATTCCTTCCATAGGGGCTCAGCGGCATCAAGATCGAGAGACCAGAACGTGTGCATCGCGGTGGTGGAAGCAGGCGCTTCGATACCGCCAGCGATGTAGATCGTGCGTCCGACGAGTGCCCCACAGGCATTCGCGCAAGGTTTAGGTAGGGAGGGCAGTGACGTGATATCCACTTTGCCATCCTTCCATCGGAGACGAAAGCCATCCGAGTAATGCTTTATGGCATCGCTGCCGCCAAAGCAGAGCACGCTATCATCGGCGCTGACACAGATGCCGTAGCCCAGTGAGCGCGGCAGTTTGAAGCCGCTCTTCCATTCGCCATCCGGTTGCTCCAGCACGAAGATATTGTCGTGCCAGACCTTCGTGAAGACATCTGCCCATTTGTCTTTCGGTATGTTGGCTCCTCCGGCGACAATCAATGCTCCATGGCTGACACCTGCAAAAGGCGCTGCAAAACCTTCCGCATCTGGCACAGGCTTGAGCTTTGCCCATGCAGCATCTGCGGCATGCACCGTCCCATGGTTGGGTGTGGTGAGGAGGGATGCAAAAAGCATCGGCAGAATGAGTGGTGGTCTCATCCTGCCATGATGACGTGCTTGCCAGAAAACGCCAGACTTGAACGAATCAAGCCCAGACGAAATCGCGCATCGTATTCAGCATGATCACCACTGAGCAGGCACCAGCATCAGGGAAGCCGAGGCAGGCTTCGCCGAGAGTTTTGGCGCGGCCAAACTGAGCGATCATGGCTTTGCTGGCTTCTTTGCCCGCTTCGGCAGCTTCCGCGACGGCTTTGAGGGCCTCGGGAAGTGGCAGCGTAATGGACTCACGAGCTTTAGCTGCGGCGGGGGCCACCGCATCGATCATCGTTTTGTCACCAGGCTTTGCACCACCACGTTTCATGACACCTTCCAGCGCGGCTTCGAGTAGCAGTGCCAAGCCTTCGGAATCGAAGGATTCGCGGCCAGCTAGAGCTTTGCCTCCGGCGCGGTAAACGGTGCCAAAGATGGCCCCAGATGCACCACCCATGCTCGTCATCATGGCAGTGCCAGTGGTGACGAAGACTTGCTCCACGCTCGCAGGATCTAGCCCGCCGAGCTGAACTTTGACTGCTTCCATGCCGCGCTTCATGCCGAGGCCATGGTCGCCGTCGCCGAGATCGCGGTCGGCTTGAGAAAGCATCGGTTCAGCGACGATGATGGCATCGGCCACCTGCATCATCATCAGGCGGACTTGGTTGGGTGAGAGAGACATGGCTTGGATTACTTCGTGCCAGCGGCCTTGAGGTCGTTGTACATCTGGAAGCCCTGCTCAGGCGTCAGACCTTCATGAACCACGCCGCGAACGGCCTGCATCATGCTGATCGGCGCGTCGCTCTGGAAGATGTTGCGGCCCATGTCCACGCCGTTCGCACCCTGCTGGATGGCGTTGTAGCACATGCTCAGCGCTTCGAGTTCGGGGAGCTTCTTGCCCCCGGCGATCACGATCGGCACGGGGCAGCAGCTCGTCACGGTTTCAAATTCGGTTTCGGTGTAGTAGCACTTCACCACGTTCGCGCCGAGCTCCGCCATGATGCGGGTGGCGAGGCGGAAATACTGCGCATTGCGTGCCATCGCACGACCCACGGCAGTCACG
>JBIKIA010000746.1:0-2521 GCA_044361885.1 Prosthecobacter sp.
AAGATCGTCGGGCTTCTGCTGGCCATCGGTGGCATCGCCCTGATCACCGAACTGGAGCGGGGAGATCTCAGCCAGTTTGGCAGATATGAGATCATCGCCGTCGCTGGGGCTCTCATTGCCGCCTGTGTGGTCGTCGTGATTCGTCAACTCACACGCACCGAGACAAGCGGTACCATCTTTGTGAGCCAATGCCTTTACGCGGTGCTGCTCGCGCTTCCCTTCTGCCTCATGGAGCCGCTGCCAGGTCTCATGGACTTTGCTCTGCTTACCCTCGCCGCGCTGCTCGCTGCTGTGGGTCAGCTCGGAATGACGGAAGGTTTTCGCTTCCTGCCCGTTAGTGTCGGCGGAGCTTTTCAAATGCAGCTTCCTCTGCTCATCACCGCCATGGGCTGCCTGCTCTTCGCGGAAACCTTCACCCTGATGCAGAGCCTAGGTGCTGCCTTCATCCTCGCTGGCTGCTACGGCGTCGTCTCCCAGCCTAAGCCACTTCACCGCAAAGAAGTTCACTCATCGAAGACCCAATGACTTGCTTCAATTCCACCCTCGGCCCGGACGCGGGGGGCTTGCGACAGATGTGGAGATCGCGTCCTGAGCAGCACATTTTCGTCACTTAAAGAACAGAAATGGCGACTTTGCCTAGTGGGCTTGTGGAAAAGGCGGTTGCCAGAGAAAAACCCCCCGCTAGAATCGGCGGCCCCATTTCAGGCACAACCAACCGCTTCGTTCCTACCTCGTGAATTCGCACTTCCTTCTCACCCAAGGCATCCCTACCTCCCTCGTCCTCGCCATTGTAGGACTGGCTTTTGCCCTGCTCCTGATCCGTGTGATCATGAAATGCTCTCCCGGTAATGCCAAGATGGCCGAGATCGGCGATGCCATCCAGCAGGGGGCCAAGGCTTATCTGAGCCGCCAGATCCGAGCCATCAGCATCATCGCCTTCGTTATCTTCATCGCCGTCTGGTACACACGCGGTGGTGTCTCCAGCATTGGCTTCGTCGTTGGGGCGGTTTGCTCACTGCTCGCCGGCTACATCGGCATGAACGTCGCGGTGCGTGCAAACGTCCGCACGGCCTGGGCGGCCAGCGTCGGCGCTCATCCAGCGCTGAAAGTCGCCTTCAACGGTGGTGCGGTCACTGGACTTCTCGTCGTCGTGCTCGGCCTGCTCTCCGTGGGTGTGTTCTTCCTCGTGGCTGACAAAATGTATGGCACGAAGGTCGCCATCGACTCCCTCATCGGCCTCGCCCTCGGCAGTTCGCTAATCTCCGTCTTCGCCCGTCTTGGCGGTGGCATTTATACCAAGGCAGCAGACGTGGGCGCTGACCTCGTCGGCAAGATCGAGCAAAACCTCAACGAAGACGATCCACGCAACCCGGCGACCATCGCCGACAACGTAGGAGACAACGTGGGCGACTGCGCAGGCATGGCAGCGGACGTTTTTGAAACCTATGCAGTGAGCCTCATCGGTGCCCTGCTCGTGGGTCACCTCACCGCTCCTGGGAATCATGAAGTCCTCGTCTATCCCTTCGTGCTCTGCGGTCTGGCCATCCTCGCTTCCTTGCTCGGCATCGGCTGGGTGAACTTCATCAAGCTCAAGGCCACGCCTGCCCTCGTCGGAGGTGTCGCCGTGTCCGGTCTGGCTGCTGCGGCTCTCTTTAAATGGGCCACGGACAGCATCTTCACCGGCTCTATCGTCATGGCTGGCAAGACGATCACGCCAGATTCTATCTTCTACTGCGCCTTGATCGGCCTCGCTCTCACCTTTGCCGTAGTGTGGATCACGAACTACTTCACCAGCACCGCGCACGCCCCCGTGCGCCGCATTGCCAAGGCTTCTGAAACCGGCCACGCCACGAACATCATCGCTGGCATCAGCGTCGGTCACCATGCCACGCTCCTGCCCGTTCTCAGCATCGCTGCCTCCATCTGGTTTAGCTGGGATCTCGGCGGCCTCTACGGCATCGCCATCGCCGTCGTCTCCATGCTCAGTCTGAGCGGCATCATCGTCTCGCTCGACGCCTTCGGCCCGATCACTGATAACGCGGGTGGCATCGCCGTCATGTCCGGCCTGCCAGAAAACGTGCGCAAGATCACTGACGAACTCGATGCCGTGGGCAACACGATGAAAGCAGTGACCAAAGGCTACGCCATCGCCTCTGCCGGACTCGCCGCCATGGTGCTCTTCGGCAGCTATGTTGAGGAAGTGAAAGCCTTCCTGCACCTCGACAAGCTCGTCTTCGACCTCATGGACCCACGCGTCATCATTGGCATGTTTATCGGCGGTCTTCTGCCCTACCTCTTCACCGCCTTTGGTATGGACGCCGTGGGCAGTGCTGCTGGCGCTGTCGTGCGTGAAGTGCGCCGCCAGATCGCCCTCAAGCCGGGCATCCTCACCGGCCAGGACGTTCCCGAGTACGGCCAGTGCGTGGACATCGTTACGAAGGCTGCTCTCCGCCAGATGATCGTCCCGGCGCTGCTGCCCATCGTCTTCGTCCTCGGCATCGCCTTCCTCGGTAAAGAAGCC
>JBIKIA010000745.1:0-2521 GCA_044361885.1 Prosthecobacter sp.
TCAATGGCGAGCCCCTCTCCCTGGAGCGCGGCGGTCCCGTGCGGCTCGTCGTGCCTTGGGCGCATGGCTTCAAGTCCATCAAATGGCTCCAGCGCATCTCCCTCACCAACGATTTCAAATCCAACGACACCTACGCCAACCAAAACAACGATCCTGACTCGCCGCTGAAGACTGCCGCTTACATCGACAAAGCCGCCGACAAATTCCCCGCCTTGCGCCCCCTCTTCATCACCGGGCAGGTCATCTCTGGCCTCTCAGGTGTCGAGCGCGTGGAGTACTGGCTGCATCGTGTTGAGCCCGGAGCCAAAGCCATCGCCCAGGACGATGAAACCTACCTCGCCGCCAAATGGACCCCTTGCGAACTTGAAGCCGCCCCGCAGGACTGGAGCCACATCCTGCCCGCAGGCATCTCCTCAAAGCAGGTGCTCGGCTTTGATCCCCAGACCGGACGGCCAAAGATATGGCCCCTGCGCTACAGCATGATCTCCTGGTCTGCGGCGCTGAAGAACTTGAAGCCAGGCACCTACGAGTTCCGCGCCCGCGCCGTGGATCTCAACGGCTACGCCCAGCCCGAGCCGCGCCCCATCCTGAAGGCTGGCAAAAACGCCGTCGAGATGCATCGCTTCGAAGTCGTGTGACACTTGGCTTTCTTCGCCAAGGTTCCCCCCTTAGACCAGGCGCAGGCGGGTGAGATCTTGGGTGTCCACAAGGCCGACAGGGCGGCGCTGACCGTCGAGGACGACGAGGTCATCAATGCGGGCTTTTTCGAGAGTGGAGAGGACTTCGGCAGCGAGTTTGTCCGCCTGGATGCTGATCGGGTTCCGGGTCATGAAGTCAGACACGGGCAGGTCCGCGATGGCGTGGTTTTTTTGGAAGGCGCGGACGAAGTCGCCGTGGGTGAAGACTCCGGCGAGGGTGCCGTCTGGGTTCACGACGACGGTGGCACCTGCGCGGGCCTTGGTCATGGCCTGGAGGGCATCGCTGATCGTGCTTTCGGGCTGCACGCGGGCAAGCTGGTCGCCGGAGCGCATGACATCGGACACCCGGGTGAGCAGGGCGCGGCCAAGGGCACCGCCGGGGTGCAGTTTGGCGAAGTCCTCGGGCTGGAAGCCTCGGGCCTCCAGCAGTACCATGGCCAGCGCGTCACCCATGACGAGCATGGCCGTGGTGCTGGAGGTGGGGGCCAGATTCAGGGGGCAGGCCTCCTGGTTCACCTGCACATCCAGCACGCAGTCCGCGTGGCGGGCCAGGGTGGAGCTCAGGCCGCCAGTGATGGCGATGATCGGCAGGCTCAGGCGCTTCAGGTGCGGCAAAAGGTCGATCAACTCCGTGGTCTCCCCGCTGTAACTTAGCAAAATGGCGATGTCTCCGGGATCGATCACGCCGAGGTCTCCGTGCAGGGCGTCTCCCACATCCAGGCAGACGGTGGTGGCTCCGGTGCTGTTCAGGGTGGCGGCCAGCTTCCGACCGATGTTCCCGCTTTTCCCCACCCCGCAGACGATGATCTTTCCGCGTTTCTCGATGACCCCGAGCAGGGATTCGATGGCGGCGGAGAAAGAATCCCCGATGCGCGTGTTCAATCGCTCCAGTTCTTCGATTTCCAGGCGGATGACGCGGCGGGCTTGGTCGGGGTAATTCATTCGGTCGGTGCCAACGTAGGCACAAAGCCCCCGCACGCAAAACTCAAAGAGCAGGCAAATGCACGGAAGTGGCGGGCGGGCGAGCCAGCAACTGAGGGTGGAGCTGGGACACAAAAAAGCCTCAGAGCCGTAGCTCTGAGGCTGAGAGGGAAGGGGATTCCAGATTAGCGGCGGCGGCGGAAGAAGAGGCCGACCAAGCCAAAGCCCAGAAGCATCATGCGGGAAGGCTCGGGGACCGGGCCTGCACCGCCCATTGTAAGATTAGCTTTACGTTCTGGATCTGCACCAGCGAACAGATTAGACAGTGCTGAAGTTAAGCTGCCACCATCGGCTGGAAGGTTCATACCTGCGACATTGAGAAATCCGTATCCGCTACCATCAGCAGAAGATGCGGAATCAAACCAAATCAAAGCAAATGCATCACCAGCGCTAATGCCGTCCTCAGATGTCGTCAGATTCTTGTTCAGCGAAAAAGTTCCGGTGACTGCATTTGTTCCACCGTCTGTTCCACCAACACTCGGAACAGTGGTTGCTCCAGTCCAATAAAAGTAATCATCAGTAGCACTGCCAGCAGAAGTGTTGAGAAATAAGCCTGCGTTCGCAGCGGGCATAGTAAAGCCATCATAATCTGAGCCGCCTGAGAAAAATCCATTGCCGGAAGTGTCAACAATGATGCCGTATCGCAAGCCGCCTGTAGCATTTCCGGCTGTGTTCTGAATGTTGGTCAGCTTACTGGATGCCGTCGAAAAGGAAAGAGAGACCGCAGCCATTGCTGAGGAAGTCAAAGATGCGATGACTAAAATTGATAGAAGTGTTTTTTGCATATTAGAAAGGTGAAGCTAATTTTGGTAAGTTATTGAGAAAACACTAAATTATTGAAG
>JBIKIA010000747.1:0-2512 GCA_044361885.1 Prosthecobacter sp.
CCCCTCAAACTCGAAGCTGAGCTTGGGCTCCACGCTCTGCCAATCGATCAGTCGGCCGATGTCGATGTTCTGGTTCGACTGCCCGAAGCCGAGCGCCTTGCCATCTTCCACGTCGAGCAGGCAGGCTATCCCTTTCTTGTTCGCAAGCGAGCCGAGGGAGTTCTTCCGCAGCGGGAGCGCGGAGAAATCCGTGACATGCTGCGGCGCGCCGAGTGCCTTTCCACCCGCACGGAGTTCAAACTTCGCGAACAGCCGGTCGCGTTTGCCATCGAAGCGCGGCACCGTTGCCTCCGCACCTTCGCCGCTCCACAAAACGCGGCCTTCTCCCGCCGCCGAGGTATGCAGCGGCAACTCACGAATCTCCGTCGTGCCCGCGCTGGGCGGCCACGCAAAGCGCAGCGAATCCGGCGTGACCGCCACACGCAGCGGTGGTTCGTCTGCGTGGACAAGATTGCTGAAAATGACGAGCGCAGTGAGCAGGCAGAGGATGAATGGCATGTGAGTTCGTGGGTTCACGCTAAAATCGGTGATCACCGAAGCGGCGGAGTGAGTGTTTCATTCCGTGCGATCTCACGGCTTCGGCAGCGGCACCTGCGACGTGGCGCGCAGATACGCGATGAGGTCGCGGACTTCGTCGTCTTTGAGGGTTTTCAGCAGGCCCTCGGGCATCATCGAGATGGGGGATTTCTCGCGGGAGAGAATCTCGGATTTGGTGACGATGCTATCCTGCCCCACGAGGCGGAGCGTGAGCTGCTGGTTGTCTTCGGCGGCGACCGTGCCGGAGAGGGTGCGGCCATCGCGAGTGGTGACGATGACGAGCTGATAGCTCTCCTGCATGACCTCGCTGGGGTTGATGATCTGGGCGAGGATGTAGTCGAGGTTGGCGCGATTGGAGCCGGTGAGATCAGGGCCGACAATGCCGCCTGCGCCGTAGAGCATGTGGCAGCCCATGCAGGTGCGCTCGAAGATGGCGCGACCCTTACTGGTATTGGCTTTGGCAATCACGGGATCGGTGAGCATGGCTTTGTATTTTGCCATCTCGGCCTGTTTATCGCTGGCGAGCTGAGTGATGGGACCCCAGAACTCGACGAACGATGGCCCGAGCACGCGGTAGAGTTGGCGGGCGTCAAAAGCGGTGACATCTGTCTTCGGTATGGTGTTCTTCTTCAACTCAGCGACGAGGGCGCTGGCGGTGCTGCGGCGTGCGGAGAGCGTGATGACGACCTCGGCTTTCTCGGCGGCGGAAAGCTTGGCGTAGCGCTGGATCAAGATCGGCGCGATCTGCGGAGCATCGAACGAAGACAGCGCGCGGATGGCATCGCGGCGCACGGCGGGTTCATCGAGCAGGGATAGCACCACGGGCAGTGCAGCGGCATAGGCATCGCGAGCAAAGGCGGTCAGGATTTGTCGGCGACGCTCAATGGGCGCTCCCTTGTCCTTGAGTACAGCAAGCTGGGCTGCGGCGGCTTTGGCATCGCCGAAGAGTTGACCAATCTGCGCGGTGAAGTCGCTCAATTTTGCATCCTTGGTGGCATCAAGCGCGGCAAAGGCTTCCTCCCAGTTCTTTGGCTTCGTGACCACATTGCGGCCCAGCGATTTGAGGCCATCACGCACGCCTTCCAGAAGCTGGAGACGCAGGGCGAGATCGGTGTTGCTCAGCAGTGTGGCAGCCACGGGTTCGAGCTGTTTGGCAGCGATGGCGCGGCGGGCGATGTATGGCGCGAGCAGCGGGATCTTGCTATGCGTGGCGAGTGCCATCGCACGTGTAGCGTCGGCTTCGACCATCGGCTCGATGCCAAACCAGATCATCTTTGGCAAGTTATGATCCGCAGCGTCCTCAGCATGAGCGACGAGGTTCTGCGCAATCGGCCAGCGCTCCGCCACGTTCATGCGCTGAAGCGCCGCCGCGAGGTAAAGCCGCACGATGGGCGAGCTGTCCTTCTCCGCCATCACGGTGAACTTGGCCAACGCTGCCGGGCTATAAGCGCGATCTTCGCCAAGCAACTGGATGGCCCAGCCGCGAACATACGGCTCCGCATGATCGAGCAACGGCAGCAAACGATCCGCAGGGAGATTCTGCGTGATGTGCAAAGCCCAGAGTGCGCGAAGTTGATGCGCAGAGGTCTTGGATTGCGCGAAAAGTTCCCACAGCTTCGCAGGCACTGCGGCATCGAGTTGACCGACCGCAGCACGTTGCTGGAGCAGCACGCGAGCACGACGGCTATACCAGTCATTGCGATGCGTCAGCAGGCCGACGAGTTCGAGATCGGACTGCGCGGCGAGATTGATGCCGGACTTCCCTGGCAGGCCTTTCGGCGCGAGGCGGTAGATGCGGCCCGTGTCTTTGTCGTGCGTGGCATTGCCGCAAATCTCGGTGTCATGCCAATCGAGCACATACGCCGCGCCATCGGGTCCGATCTCCATGCTGAAGCCCACCCAGGCATTGTCATTGGCGAAAAGCGGTTCATTGCCATGATGACCGATGAAGCCCGAGCCGCTGGGCTTGAGGATG
>JBIKIA010000748.1:0-2510 GCA_044361885.1 Prosthecobacter sp.
GTAGTCTTTGTGCAGACGCAGGCGGCGCATCACATCGCCGTACATGATGCTCACGTGGTAGATGTCGAAGAGCAGCTTGAAGTTCGGGCTGCCGATCTGCTTGATCAGGTCCACGCAGAAGTCCACGTCATCACCGAAGTAGCCAGGGTGGCCCTTCATCGGGTGCGAGCTGTCGCGTGAGTTCAGATGCTCCAGCACGAGCGTGATGCCCTTTTTTTCGGCATGGGGCAAAACAACCTTCCAAGTGTCGAGGCAGTCTTTGATCGCCTGCTCGCGGTCCATGCCATCGAACTTCATTCCCGTGAAGGTGATCACCTTCTTTGCGCCCACATCCGCCGCCACGTCGATGCCTTCGGTGAGCTTGGCGATGACTTCGTCGCGGAACTTAGGATTGCACGGGCCATTGCTGAAACCATGACCACCGACGAGCGAGATCTCCAGCCCGAGCTTCTTCACGTCGGGGTAATACTTCCGATCAATACCTTCGATGCCCACGAGCCCGATGTCCTTGGCGTGTTTCGCCAGTTCCAGCGTGTCCATCGGCTTCCAGCACCAGCCCATGAGCGTGTGCTTGATACCTTGGTTCTTGATCTTGTAAGCCGGGTCCGCCGCCTCTTTGGCGATGCTGATGGCCGCAGCACGGGAGGCTTGCGGAAGGAAAGCCGCGCCCAGGGTGGCAGCAGCAGTGGTTTGGAAAAGGGAACGGCGTTTCATGGTGGGAAAAGGAACGCCGGGCTCCTCACCGTCTTGCGGATGAGATAGCCCGGCGTGGGAATGTGACTTGATTGGATCAGGCTTTGCCAACGGCAGCCACAATCTTCTCAGCGGCGTCGGTCAGGCCTTCGGCGCTGGTGATGGCGAGTCCGCTGGCGGCCAGGGTGGCCTTGCCGGCATCGACGTTGTTGCCTTCGAGACGGACGACAAGGGGGATGTTCAGGGACACTTCCTGCGCAGCGGCGACGATGCCGTTGGCGATGATGTTGCAGTCCATGATGCCACCGAAGATGTTCACCAAGATGCCCTTCACGTTCGGGTCGCCGAGGATGATTTTGAAGGCCGCCGTGACCTGCTCTTTCGTGGCACCACCGCCGACGTCGAGGAAGTTGGCAGGCTCGCCGCCGTGCAGCTTGATGATGTCCATCGTGCTCATGGCCAGGCCCGCGCCGTTCACGAGGCAGGCGATGTTGCCATCGAGGCCGATGTAGTTCAGGCCGAACTCGCTGGCAGCGACTTCGCGGGGATCTTCTTCGGTCGTGTCACGCATGGCGACGACGTCCTTCTGGCGGTACAGCGCGTTGTCATCGAAGTTAAACTTCGCGTCGAGAGCCACGACCTGATTGTCCGTGGTGATGGCCAGTGGGTTGACTTCCACGAGGGAGCAGTCGCTCTTGATGTAGAGATTCCACAGCGCGGTGATGAGCTTCACCGTCTGGTTCGCCAGCGCGCCTTTGAGGCCGAGAGAAGCCGCCACTTTGCGGGCTTGATAGGCTTGCAGGCCGAGCGCTGGATTGACGAATTCTTTGAAGATCTTCTCCGGGGTCTTCTCCGCCACTTCTTCGATGTTCATGCCGCCTTCGGTGCTGGCGATCAGCGCGTGACTGCTGCTCACGCGGTCAAAGAGGATGGCAAAGTAGTATTCTTTGGCGATATCGACCGACTTCACCACGAGCACCTTGCTCACCAGCTTGCCTTCCGGCCCGGTCTGGTGGGTGACGAGGGTCTGGCCGAGCATCTTGCCAGCGATGTCCTGAGCTTCAGCGGCGGTATTGATGACATGCACGCCACCTTTGAAGCCATTTTTGAAAGTGCCTTTGCCACGGCCGCCGGCGTGGACCTGGGCCTTCACCACGAGACCAGCGCCGCCGAGTTCAGCGGCCACTTTGCCAGCTTCCTCCGCCGTCGAGGCGACTTTCCCGGGAGGGGTGGCGACACCGAATTTATCAAAGAGTTCCTTGGCCTGGTATTCGTGGATGTTCATGGGAGAGAGGGGGGAAAGGGCGGCGCGATAGTAGGAGCCACCGCCAGAGCGTCAAGTCTCACAGTCTCAAATGTCGCTCTCATTTTGCTTGGCAAAAAGGTGACGCTTCGCTAGCACTGGCGGCCTTCGTTTTCACCCAAACCAACCCCACCACGATCATGCCCCACGTCAGCACCAACGGAATCCAGATGTTTTATGAAGAACGCGGCAGCGGCGAACCGCTGGTCTGCATCATGGGGGTCACGGCTCCCGGCGGAGTCTGGGAAGCGCACGCGGCGGAGTGGTCGAAGGGCTTCCGCTGCATCCTGGGTGACAACCGCGGCGTGGGGCAGACGGACAAACCCGAAGGCCCCTACACCACGGCGATGATGGCGGATGACTACGCGGGGCTGATGGATCAGCTCGGCATCAAGCAGGCGCGTGTGGTCGGCTGCTCCCTCGGTTCCGTCATTGCCCAGCAGTTGGCTTTACGTCACCCGCAGAAGGTGAAGAGCATGATCCTCATGTGTACCTGGGCACGGCAGGATCGCTT
>JBIKIA010000010.1:0-27602 GCA_044361885.1 Prosthecobacter sp.
GCAAGCCTGAGGAGATCGAGCTGCTGAACGAAGAGAAGATCGACACCGTGAATGGCAGCGTCGATTTCCATCCTGAAACCGGCGGCATCCTCGGCGAGGCGCGCCCTTTCAATCTCATGCTCAAGACCTACCTCGGCCCCACCGCGACCGAGGCTGACGTGACCTACCTGCGCCCGGAAACCGCGCAGGCCATCTTTGCTCAGTTCAAAAACGTCTTCGACTCCAGCCGCGTGAAGGTGCCGTTTGGCATCGGCCAGATCGGCAAGGCTTTCCGCAACGAGGTCACCCCGAAGAATTTCACCTTCCGCAGCCGCGAGTTCGAGCAAATGGAGCTCGAGTTTTTCATCAAGCCCGACGAAGCCGTCGAGATCATCAGCGGTGAAGTCGCGAAGTGGCATGAAGGTGCTGATTTGAGCGAACCGCAGCCCAATTGGGGCTGGGAGCTCTGGCACCGCTACTGGGTCGATCAGCGCACGAAGTTCTATGAAGGCATCGGCCTCGGTGGCGTGCTGGAATACTACTGGCAGACGCCGGAGGACCTTGCCCACTACGCCCGTGCTTGTGTGGACATCCTCTGCGAGTTCCCCTTTGGAACCGAAGAGTTGGAGGGCATCGCCGCCCGTGGCGACTTCGACCTCTCCGCGCATCAAAACGCCAGTGGCAAGACCCAGGAAGTCTTCGACGAAGAACTCAAAAACGCCGCCGCCAAGCTCACCGACGAGCAGAAGGAAGCCCTCATCCAGAAGCGTCTCGCCGCCGAAGCTGCGAAGACCAAAGGCCAGCCTCTGCCCGAAGCCGCCGTGCGTGCCTGGTTCGAGCGTCTCTTCAAAGGCAGCTACGTCCCCCACGTCATCGAGCCCTCCGCCGGTCTCGACCGCATGGCCCTGGCCGTCATCGCCAAAGCCTTTGAGGAGTCCGAGAAAGTCGATGAAAAGGGCAAGAAGGAAGTTCTCACCGTCCTCCGCTTCCACCCGCGCGTGGCTCCGATCAAAGTCGGCGTCTTCCCGCTGTTGAAGAACCGCCCTGAAATCGTCGCCAAAGCCCGTGAAGTCTATGCCCTGCTGAAGAAGCACATGAACTGCTTCTACGACGAGACAGCCAGCATCGGCCGCCGATACGCCCGTCAGGACGAAGTCGGCACGCCCTTCGGCATCACCATCGACTTCGACACCCTCGGCGAAAAAGGCCCCGAACTCCTCGACACCGTGACGCTTCGTCATCGCGACAGCAACGAACAAGAGCGCGTGAAGATCAGCGAGTTGCTCGGGAAGCTGCTGCCGCTGGTGTCGTAGAAGAACGCGCGCGTCATCCGTCTGCCCGAGCCTGAGGCTCGGGCAGAAAATGGTCCTGCAGGCGAGAAGCAATGAGCCTGCGAAGCGGACGAACGAGAACCAACAGAACGTCACCAGACCTAATCCCGAGTCTGGTGAGTTGACGTGCTTGTATCATCCCAGAAAAGATCGCTGGGAGGATCATTTTCGTCGTGTTGGCGCTTTCATTCTCGGCCACACCGCTGTGGGCCGCACTACAGCCTCGCTGCTTCGTTCCAACGATGCAGACAATCTTAGCCAACGGCTGCTGGTGCTGGTGCTAGGAGAGCTGGATTGATTCACGGTGAGGCGTGAGCACAAAAGCTGGGGTCTCTCTCTATGAATCTGCTCCCACTTCAACCGACAGAAAACTCCAATTTGGATTCGACTAACTCTTTGATTGGGAAGGCATAGAACACCCCGTCGGTTTCCACATAAATCTTGCCATCGGAGATCGACAGAATGTGCCCAATATGGCCTTCACCAATGTCTTGTCGGAGGGGCACACGAACGTAAAAAACCCGCCACGCCACACCATCGCCCCGTCCTGGAGTTTTCTCTTCTGCATCTGGTACAAAAGCTATGTGACGCGAGACATCGCCTACGCCGCTCAACTCTTCGTCCACCAACATGCTTCGGCTTGTCGCGCAATAGATGACACGGGTGGAGCCTTGATTGGATTCTGTGAGCTTGCTCTCACCGCGGGCAAGTTCCTTGTTCGAAGCATCCTTGAGTATGTACCGTGACTCGGTGCGGAATACCAGATGTTCTGCCTCCAGCGGGATCGCTTTCCCCAACTTAAGGCACAATTGGAAAGCATCGGGAAGCATCACCGGTTTTGTTTCATCAGCATCAATCTTGAACACCTTCGCGTCTGGAACCTCACTTTTGTCACACCGGAAGGCTGACCATCGAGCGGCATAGTCAGCTCGAAATCCTTCAGACACCTTTTGCATACGCGCCATCTCCTCTCGAGCCCCAGGATCCACGTCTTGGTATAAACGTGGCTTCGGTGAATGGCAGCCAACCAGCACCGGCATGAACAATACCAAAAGGCGTCTTTTCATTATCTGCGCGAATTGAAACTATGTTCACTGCACCGCCACACCCGCCACCTTCCGAATCTTCAGCAGCAGTGGAAAGCACGTCTGCAAGCCAGCGCTGTCATGTTCGTTGCGGGCGGAGCTGAGGGCAGCGTGGATGAGTTTGTCCTGGTCCTGGACCCAGTTGGCGGCGCGGAAGAAGATGGGGCGCTCGTTTTCTTTCTCGCGGATCTGCACGCCGTTGAGGCCGATGTCATCGACGATGACGCCGTGGGGCAAACCGTGCACGTCGAGGTTGATGATGCCGTCGTCTTTGAGGCGCACGGCGCGAATCCAGGCTTTGACGGTCTGGCCGGGGATGAGGGTGATTTCGAGGGGCTTGGTTTCGTCTTTGATCTCGCGCATGACGGCTTTGCCGCAGTTGTCGGGCTCCATGACGATGATGAACTTCGGCGCGGCTCCGAGCGTGACCTTGCCAAAAGTTCCGGCGTCGTGCGTGATGCCTTTGCCCTTCGCGGTGATCTTAAGCTGGCTCCAATCAGCCTCCGCTTTGGCATCGGGCGCGGCGCGGAGTGAGCCGCTGATCAAATCGTGTCCGGCTTCGATAATGAGTGGCGAGGAGGCGAAGTAGCCCTGCGGCAGGCCGGTGATGTCGATCTGGATGGGATCATCGAAATCATCGACACGATCCGCGCGGAAGGAGAAGCCGATGGAGGCTCCGGGCATGACGGTGGGGTTCGCACCAGCGAGTTTGACGCTGAAATCGGGCTTCGGTTCGCGAATGGTGAGGGCATACACAAAACGCTCACCGCTCCAGCCGCGAGTGTCGGTGACTTTGATGACGTAACGACCATCGGCAGGCGCGGTGAAGGTGAGGCGCGAGTCGCTGCCGAGCTTGCGGTCGCCGCTGTCGTCGTTGCTGTAGTTCAAGGTGAAGATGGGCAGGCCATTGGGCACGATCTGACTGCCGATGGACCGTGGCTCGACGATGTAGCAGGGCTCGTCGAGCGAGTGCGAGGTGGCGCTGGTGTCGAAGTAGGCGCGGCGTTTGCCGCCGTTGATGTAGAAGAAGCAGCCACCATCCGGCCCGCGCGGCATGCGCACGATCTTCATCACGTCGCCATTGAGATAGGCGAATTCATTGAGCTCCATCTCCTCCCAGTTTTGCAGGCGGATGTCTGGGTTGTTGGCATCGACGCTGCGGAAGTTGACGTAGCTGTCGCGCACTGCCTGGAGCATCACACGCTGCACGGGCTGACCTTTCGCGTCGAGGATGTCGAGCTTCGTGTCGGCGGGCGAGCCTGCTTGGGTGGCGAGCGTCTCGATGATCCACGTCTGGCCTTTTTTGGCGTCGAAGGCAAAGTGGTCGGCGTCGGCTTTGCCGTAGCCTAGGCTTTCTAGCCTGGGTTCTGCCTTCTCAGAAGCACGGGCTAGAAAGCCCATGCTACCGTTGATCGTCACCGGCAAAGTCACGAACTGGGACGTCTTCACATCGTCATTGCCTTCTTTCTCTTCGATTTGCGTCAGTCCGCTCACACGCAGCACCGGCATGGAGCGGAAACGCAGCGCTTTGGCATCGAGCGGCACATTCATCAGGCCTTCTTTGTCGGCCTTCATCGTCACGCTGGCTTTGTCGCCGAGGTGATGGCCGATGAGCGTGACTTTCGTGTCCTGGCCGAGTTGCGCGGCAAGCGGTGACCACGCGGTGACATACGGCAGTGCGCCGATGGTGAGGCGATACGCATGATTCGCACTGCCATCCATCGTCGTGTTGCTCACGAGCACGATGTAATCGCCATCGGCGGGCGCTTTCCACGCGAGGAAGGGATCGCTGCCGCTGTCGAGGCCACGATTTACGGCGAGGACGGTGCGGTTCGTGTTCATGATCTCCAGCGTGGGCGATTTCGCCGTGCTGCCGACCTGCGCGACGGCGAGATCGAGCACGAGTTCCTCGCCCGCCTTCGCGGTGAAACGATACGCGTCGTGCTGGCCGATCTCCGTGAGCGTGCCCCACAGACTCGCGGGAAGTTTAGCGACAACGACGGGCGCAGCTTTGAAATCAGCAGCGGTGGAGGTCGTGGGCGCGATGTCATCGGCAAAGAGTTTCACTTTCTCCGCCTCGCCCTGAGCGGTGCGTGCGGAGACTTCATAACCGCCACGCGGCAGGTCAGCAGGCACTTTGACTTTGAACACGAGCTTTGTCGGCGAACTGGCGGCGGCATCGATGGCAGGTTTGAGACGTGCATCGGCGAACTGCACCGTGGCGTTCGCGAGTTCCTTGCCCGTGATGACCAACTGCTGCTCCATGCCGTTGTGCAACCCGCGTGGCGTGATGGTTGTGATCGTAGGTTTGGCTGCCATCGCGGCTTTGGCGGCGGCTTTTTTCGCCACAGCGGGCTTGGCAGGCGCGGGGGCCATCACGGTCTTGCCGGTGGTCGATTCATAGACGCTGAGGCTACCGTCGATGCGACCGGCGACGAGCTGCGCTTTGTCGGTGAAGGCGAGCGCGGAGGACCAGTCGGGCTGTTTTTCGAGCGGGATTTTTTCGGTGAGATCGGCGGTGCTCCAGAGCTTGAGCGATTTGTCGGTCGAGGTGGAGGCGAGCAGTTTGCCGTCGAGGGACAACGCGAGCCGCAGGATGCCGCCTTCATGCGCGAAGCGGCTGGTGACGATCTTGTTCGTGCCTTCCTTGGCATCGGCGCTGATGTTCCAAAGGCGGATGCGATTGTCGGAACCAGCGGCGAAAAGCTGTTTGCCATCAGCGCTGAAAACAACGCTCGTCTGCTCCTTCGTCGGCTGCGAAAGTGTTTCGAGTCGCTGGCCAGTCGGGATGCTCCAGAGCTTCACCGTGCGGTCCGCGCTGGCGCTGGCGAGCACCTTGCCATCGGGACGGAACGAGAGACCGTTCACCGCGCCGTTGTGACCTTTGAGCAGCGCGAGTTCCTTGCCCGTTGCAGCGTCCCAGAGGCGGATTTTTTGATCGTAGGCTCCGGTGGCGATCAGTTTGCCATCGGGCGAAACGGCGAGCGCATACGCGGCATCGAGATGACCTTCAAAGGACTGTTGCAAGGTGCCATCGCTCGTCTTCCAGCGCTTCACCTCGCCCACGATGCCCGCCTCGCCGCCTGCGGCATACACCGCGTCGCCATCCGGCGAAAACGCGACCGCGTTGGCCTTGCCCTTGATGCCGGTGAGCTTGCGAATCACCGCCCGCGTGACTGGATTGAGCAGTTCGACCTCGCCATAACGTCCCACCGCGATGAGCTGCACCTTCGGCGAAAACGCCACGGCTTGGATCGAGCGTTTCGGCGGCACCGTGGGCATGATCTTCGGCGTGATGACCTCCTTCGGCATCGGTTTGCCTTCCGCGATGATCGGACCTTTCGCGCCCGCATCAATCCACGCCTTGATCAGCGCGATCTCCTCCGGCTTAAGCTTCTCGCGCTTGCCCGGCGGCATGAATTCGTTCTTCCCACCGCGACCGGAGCGGCCTTCGAGGAATTTCACCAGCATGCTTTCATTGCCTTTGCCCGCGACGATGGAAGCACCTTCCTTTCCGCCTTTCATGAGCGCTGCGAAGGTGTCCAAGACGAATTCGCCATCCGCGTCATCGGCGCTGTGGCAGTCGATGCAGTAGGTGTCGAAGAGTGGGACGATTTGCTTCGTGTAATCGACGGTTTGGGCGTTGGTGGTGGCGAGGGCCAGCACGAGAAAGAGGATGGAACGAAGGGAGTTCATGAGGCGAAGAGGAGATGAGAGCAAGGTTGCGAAGGCGCGAGAAAACTAGATGCTGCGGGTATGAATTTGCCGACACACATCGAAAACGAAGGCGACTCATGTGAAGTCACCGAAGCAGAAAAGCGGGAATTGGATTCCCGATGGGAGCGCTTTGAGCGCGATCCATCACGAGCGCTCACGATTGAGCAATTCCGAGCCTTGATAGAAGCCAAACGCGGTCGTGCCGAAGTTTGGGTGTGAGTTGTGTTCCGTAAGTCAAGCCTCACTGACTTGCGGCGAAAAGCTCTGGGTTTGAACAAACCTGAGCATGGCAAAAACCTCATCGGGTCATCCAAGACCAACATCAGCGGGATTTGAGCTGTTAGTCGGATGTTAGTCATGATTTAGTGACTCTGGCTGAAATAGGTCTGTGCCAAAGACCCTGCCAAAAGCCGAGCCGATCTCAGCATCCAGGTATGGAATGATAGCCGGATCATAATTGCACACTGTGTTCACCGCGTAGATGCCGAGCCGGTCTGGGTCATCCAAATACTCTTGGTCTTCGTCGCCGGATAAAAACCTCCAGCCACTATCCACTTCGTCGTCAGAGTCTTCTCGATACATGTAACCGACCTGAAGACCGTCCACCATGATCTTATCGCTCGCAAAGCATCCACCAATGTTCGGTGTCATTTGCCGAATCTGGTCTCCGGGAATTTTAAATGCCTTTAGTCTTGGATCCATGACAAAAGATGCTGCGAGCTGGATTAACAGTTTGATCAGTGATTAAACAAAAACTCCTTCGAACCCATCAGGCTCCAGAAGATGTCCTCCAGCGTGGTGCGGCGGTCTTCGGGCTTGGCAGTGGCGAGAAGCTGCGTGGCTTTCGCGATTTCTCGCTCGGTGGGCTGGCGTGTGAGGGTGAGGAGATAGGCTTCTTCGATGATCTTGGCGTCGGGTTGCTTGCTGGCGAGCAGGGCGTCGAGGCGGTTGTCTTTCTGCGAGAGTTTGAGGTTCAGGGTCTCGCCATTCGCGATGTGGAGGGCCTGGGCCATGCTGGGTTCGTTGGTGCGTTCGCATTCGCAGGTGGCGACGCGGTCGGCGCGGCCGAAGCTCTTGAGGAAGTAGCTGGCGATGTTGCTGTCGGGCAATTGCAACGCACGGAAGCCCATGGGGTAGCTTTCGCTTGTGCCTTTGTTGGCGTTGCGTTTGTCGATCTTGAAAGTGGTGGGCGCGGCGGTGACCTGCGAGATGGTGTCGAGCAGGATTTCAGCTTTGAGACGACGCGGGACGTAGTGCGAGCCGTAGCGCAGATCGGTGATGTTTTCCGGCAAGGTAATGCTGCTTCGCTGATAAGTCTCGCTTTGCAAAAGGGTGCGCATGAGGGCCTTCAATTCGAATTTGTGCTGAACGAGATGCGCACAGGCAGTGGCGAACAATTCTTCGTTGCTGGCAGCATTGGTGACGCGGAGGTCATCGACGGCTTCGACGAGGCCGGAGCCGAAGAAATTGGCCCACACGCGGTTCACGATGGCGCGTTGGAATAGTTTGTTGTCCGCGCCGGTGAGCCAATTGGCGAGCACGATGCGGCGATCCTCGGTGGAGGTCATCGAGATGGGCGTGGTGACATCGAGCGGACGCGGCGGCGGCGGTTTGCCGGTGAGCGGGGCGACGAGATCGCCCTGCGTGTCGGAGAACAGCACGCGCTCGTCGGCCTGAGTGCCGTTCTTGGTGCGGACGCGGGCGAACAGATTGGCGAAGCCGTAATACTGCTCGTTGGTCCACTTCTCCATCGGGTGATTGTGGCACTTCGCGCAGCCGATGGAGGTGCCGAGGAAGGCGATGCTGACGGTTTCGGCGCACTTGGTGGGTTCGTCGTTGAGGACGAAGAAATTCACGCCGCCATGCTCGAGTGTGCTGCCGGTGGCGGTGAGGAGATCGCGCACCATGGCGTCCCAGGGCGTGTTCGCGGCGACGTGGCGGCGGATCCAGTTGTAATACGACCACATCGCCTCCGGCATGAGTTTGTCGCCATTGACGAGCAGCAGATCGCTCCAGCGATGCGACCAGTAATCGACGAACTCAGGCCGCTGGAGCAGCGAGTCGATGAGGCGGTCGCGTTTGTCGGCGGTCTTATCGGCGAGGAAGGCGCGGGTTTCATCGAGCGTGGGCAACACGCCGATGGTGTCGAGAAAGGCACGGCGCAGGAACTCGTGATCCTCGGCGCGGACGGATGGCGGGATGTTCAGCTCGCGCAGTTTTTTCAGCGTGAGTTCGTCGATGAAGTTGCGCGGCTTCAGCGCGGCGAAGGCGACGGGATCGACGTTGCTGGCGTTTGGAATCGTGATGGTGGCGAGCGCGAGGCGGCTCAGATACCACGCGCTGACGCTGCCTTCGCCACTGCCGGTGGTTTTGATGAGGCCGGTGTCATCCACGGTGGCCACACTGGCGTTGGTGGCGTTGTATTTGGTCCAGCGCGTGACGTCCTCGCTGTGGCCGTCGCTGAACTTCGCGGTGACCTTGAGCTGCACCGTTTTGCCCGCCTGCGTGACGACATGCGGATGCGAGACCTCCAGCGACACGATGCGCGGATCATCCGCCTTCGGCCCAGGTGCGCCCGCCGCGATCCAGTCGGAGATGGCTTTGTATTCCGGCGAGTTCACCTCGAAGCGCTTGTCGCCCTTGTGCGGCACCATTTTGGTCGATTTGAGCAGGAACAAACTGCGTGCCGGGTCTTCCATCGTGAGCCTGCGGCCATTCGCACTACGCGTGATCGAGATCCAATCGCCCTCGTCATCAAAGCCACGCAACGAGAGGCGGAAGCCGCCTTGACCTGCTGCGGCACCATGACACGCGCCCATCGCGCAACCGAAGCGCGTGAGAATCGGCTGGATGGTGTTGCGGAAGGAGGGGGCCTCGGTGGCGTGAAGCGACGAAGCGAGAAGGGCAAGCAAGATGAGATGACGAGACATCATGAATTAAACGCGATGGGGTTCAGCGGGTGATCCCGCATTCGCGGGACGCGCTCCTAGTGGTTACGCAAGCAGCTCCTTGATCGCCTGCGTGCCGAAATCGACGACGGGATACGGCCTTCCCTGCGGGCCGGGGAGTTCGGTGTGGAGATCGACGCCGAGGGCTTGGTAGATGGTGGCGACGATTTCTTTGGGGGCGACGGGGCGCTCGGTGGGGTAGCCGCCGATGTCGTCGGATTTGCCGATGACCTCGCCGCCTTTGATGCCGCCGCCGGCAAAATTGACCGTCCAGCAGTTCGGCCAGTGGTCGCGACCACCGGCGGGGTTGATCTTCGGGGTGCGGCCGAATTCGGCGAGGCAGGTGACCATGGTGTCGTCCAACATGCCACGCTGGAAGAGGTCCTCGATCAAGGCGCTGTAGCCCTGGTCATACATCGGCGCGACGATGTCGCGCATGCCTTCGATGCTGGTGAAGGGTTTGGAGCCGTGAATGTCCCAGGTGATCTCGCCAAACACGGTGATGAAGGTGTTCACGGTGACGAAACGCACGCCGCGCTCGACGAGGCGACGCGCGAGCAGGCAGCTTTGGCCGAAGCGATTCAAACCGTAGCGCTCGCGCACTTTGAGCGGCTCCTTCGTTAGATCGAAGGCCTCGCGGGCCTGCGTGCTGGTCATGATGCGGTAGGCGGACTCGAAGTTCGAGTCCATGAGCTTCGCCTGCTCACTGTATTCGAAATTGCGCACGCTGCTGTCCACCAACTCGCGCATTTCCTTGCGACGTTCGAGGCGCACCTCGCTGATTTCTTTGGGCGGCAGCAAATCGGGCACTTTGAAGTCCTTCTCCGACGGATTCGCGTTCAGCACGAAAGGATCATACGCCTTGCCGAGGAAGCCGGCGTCTTGCCCGTGCGGCATGTTGCCGCCCGTGGGACCCATCGACTCCGGAAGAATGATGTGGGCCGGTAGATCGCTGCGACGGCCCTGGAGGAACTCCAAAGCGCTGCCGACGTGCGGTGTGTTCACACCACCGGTGAAAAGGCGTCCCGTCTGCATCATCTGATGCCCCGTGTCATGCACCGCCGCGGCTGTGTGATAGCAGGAGCGCACGAGGCTGAACTTGTCCGCGATCTTCGCGTGCAGCGGCAGGATCTCGGAGATCTCAAAGGCATTGCTCTTCGTGCGGATCGGCTTGAAGGGGCCGCGAATCTCGCTCGGCGCATCCGGCTTCATGTCCCAAAGGTCCTGCTGACTCGGCGCACCGAGGTTGAAGATCATGATGCAGGCCTTGTTGCTCTTTTTGGGGTCCACCTTGCCCTCGGCCTTCAGTTTGGCGAAACCGGGCATCGTGAGGCCGATGGCACTCAGTGCGCCTGCGGAAAGGAAATCGCGGCGTGAAACGCCATCGCAGGTAGTGACGGCGGCTTTGTCGGTGAAGGTGAACATGGTCGTGGAAGGCTTGTTGGTTGACGGCGCAAAACGAAACAACGCGCAAAGGATTACGTCCTAAACATACGCGGCATTACCCAGCTTATGAATGGACGATCCCGCTTTTGGGAATGTGGCTTCCGAACCTCGTATGTGAGAGCAGATTTATTCGAGTCTGGAATATCCGGCCATCTGGTAAGGGCCGCTCACGACCACGGCGCACGGGTTACTTCTTGCCATCGTCCAAGAAATCGAGCGACTTCTCGAGCCACTCTTTGGCGGGCGCGCCATGTCCCTGGCCTGGAATATCAAAGAGCTTCACATGCTTGAATTCATTCGCCTTGAAGCCCTGCTCATAGATCGCGTGTGTGTTGTCACGATTGAAATCTTTGTCCCCAGTGACGAGAACGATTCGTGACTCGTTTTGCGCATGTGTGGCGATCTCGGGATGCGGAATGTAGCGCGCCTCATAATTGGTGCCGTCCTTGCCCTGGGTTGGGAAAAAGAAGTTCGCGCCCATAAAGCAAACCGCACCGCTGAACATGTCAGCATAGGCGACGGCGAGCATGGAAGCCACGCGGGAACCACCCGAGTGACCGCTGACATACACTCGCGCTGGATCGATCGTGTAGAGTTGCCGCATCTGGTCATTCGCCGTGATGGCGAGCTGCATGCGGCCAAAGACCTCCCGACCGTTCCCCGCACCCAATGCGCCGATGAAGATAAGCTTCCGATCCGCCAAGACCTTTTCCCAGTCGGCTGGCAGGCCACATTGATCATTCGGGCTGATCCAGATAAAGAGGCCATGCGGCACATCCTTCTTGTGGGACCTAGGGACGATCACTTCGTAGCGCTCACGGCTGAGGTCCAGAGCCACGGGTGTTTCTGCCGACCTCAGGCGCATCTTCAATTGATCGGCTCCAGCCATCGGTGTGCCTTCTTTAAAGGTCACAGGGCTGCGCTGGCCTTCCTTGATTTTGCCGCCTGATTCTGGCTGGGCGGCTACAAAGACGGGAAGGCTGGCAAGGAGTAGGAGCAGGCTAAGACGCATGGGACAACTATCGAAGCGGATTCCATGGCACGTGTCGATGGAGAAAATGGATCACTGGAAGGAAGCTCAAACACCCAGGACAAAGTTGGTTTTCACACTGGCAACGGCCCGAGTTCCATGCTCCGCATCGCGTCATGAATGACCATGAACAACAATCAGGTCTCGAAACGGACGATGGCCCATTCGCAGAAGGCGCCAAATTTCATTGGTCATGGCATGGAGCCCTGATCGTCACCCTGGGATTCCTGGCGATCAGCCTGATCATGAAAGTGGATCTACCGCGCATGGCATCGCCTCCTGTTAAGCTGGATCAGGCCATCGATCATCGGATCGATCTAAACACAGCGACTTTGGCCGAGTTGGAGACTCTGCCCAACATTGGTCCCCTGAAGGCGAAGAGCATCGTGGATGCACGTCCATTCGACGGCGTGAAGGATTTGCTGCGAGTTCAGGGCATAGGGTCAAAGATATTGGAAAGCCTGCTGCCACATATCCAAGTGAGTGCTGAAGAATCGAGATCAGATTGAATAAGCTTGTCTCCTCATCGGCAAACCGGCTCACTACGAGAGGCCATTAACCTTTTCACGAAAGGCATTTACATGATCAATCCGAGCACCGTCATCTTCGCCATTCAGGCAGGCCTCAAGCTGGCGACCACGGCACGCCAGATCGCCATCGACAAGACGAGTGAAAAGGCCTTGGTCACTCCCGCTGGATTGCTGGTGGGAGACGAGTTGGAGTCCGCCGCCAGTGATTACTTCGACAAGCATCCCGAGCTGGCACCCGCGAACGAGGCCGACCAAATAAAGGCCTATCAGGCCATCATGCAGATCGAATCTGGTGCGACCCAAAACGTGCGCGAGATGCTGAAACAGCTGAGCCCGATCAGTCAGGTGAAGGCGGGCACAGGATCGCGCCCCGCTTTGCAGAGGCTGCTCGGCACCGTGGCGGAGATCGCCGTGGATTACTTTACTTTGCACCCGGACAAGCTGGGCAGGAATCAAGGTTCACGACAGGTGCTGGCGGCTTTCATCAGCAGGCTGGATGACGTGGAGTTTTCTGAAGCCATGCCCCGTGACCTCATCGAGCAGGTCATGCACGCCTCCCTCAGCACACTGGGAGATCAGGTGACGTTCATCGACGACGACAGGCGTGTGCAGGTGCTGATCGGTGGTGTCACCCGGGCTCTGCTCGGCGACTACGATCAGCTCACCAAAGCCTCTGATCAGATGAGGCGCGGCCAGTTGATCAAGCGCATCTCATCCAGCGTAATGCGCGGGGGTGCGGCTGCCTTCACAGGCAATGTGGACCTCTTCCTGCCGGGTGATGCCAAAGCGATGCTCGTGGTGAAGTCCACGCTCTCCGGCATCGTGAAGGGCATTGAGGGGAATGAGGATCTCTTCACCAATGAATCCCTCGAACTCATTTATCAGAGCGCACTCGTGGCTGTGGCTGAGAACAGCACCGTCTTTACCGATGACGCACTGCTTTCCTCCATGATCAAAAATACCGTGGGCGCGCTAACGAGCAAGCAGGCGCAAGCCGTGTTCGGTCAGGAAACCGTCTCCGCTATTGTGCAGACCGCGCTCGCCACCGTGACGGAAAACATCGAGACGCTCGTGGACGTAGATTCGCCCGAGAAACAAGTGCTCGCCGAAGCGGTCACCGCCCTGGCAAACGGCCTCGGGCAAAAGCTCGCTGGCAAGGCTTCTGCACGCGAGCTGCTCTCGAAAAAGCAGTTGGTCGAGCTGACGAGCTTCGTCTTTGCAGAAGTGGCGCGGCATCCCGAGCAGCTCCTGCATCGCGTGGGGGATGATGAACTCAAGACCGTGCTCGCGCAAATCGTTGGCTCCACGGCGAAGGCGCTCGGCGAAGATCCGAAGCATCTCGTGACTGGAGCGAGCTACGTCACGCTTGTGCAGGCAGCATTGAAAACAGGCCTGCTGAATACGGACAAGCTGCTCGATCTCGACACGACGAAGGTCAGCACCAACATCCTCTATCAAGTCATCCGTGAGACCGCTGATGCCGTGAGCCAGCATCCAGATCCGAGGCGTTTGGTGAATCGCGAATTCTTCGTCACCACCGTCACCGGCATCCTGCCCATCGTCTCCGCGAACCTCGATCCCATCCTCGGAGGCAGACTGAAGGGACCTGTAAAAGCCACCATCCGAATCATTTTGGATCAGGCCTCAAGCGGACCTCTGGAAAACTCCATCAATGGAGCCAACCTCGCCCCGCTCATCGAGCAGATGCTGCACAAGGTGCTTCGTGAAGAACTCGCCGCCAGTGACACAGCCGCCGTCATCGCCACTGCCAAGCTCATCCTCAAAACCCTCTAATCCATCACCATGACCAAACTGCCTCTGCTCCTCATCCTGCCACTCCTGCTGAGCAGTTGTGAAATCTTCAATCGCGGCACGAAGACTAGCCTCGCGGACTACCAAAACGTCCATGTCAAATACGAAGCCGCGGCTGAAGCCGACAATCTTGGCGATGGAGAAGTCCGAGGTTCATCATCTGGCTATGCGGAGGTCATCACCACCGTCACGCCAGCCTTCATCGGCGGACTCCCGGATGACAAACTCAAACCTACCGCTTGGATGATGCGTGGCATCTCCGAATGGCGAACGGGCGGCTTCAAGCTCGCTCTGCGCAGCGCCAGCGAGGGTCTCTCGGCCCAGCCTGACGCGGGCAATCGAGATCACATCCTGCTGCTCATGCTGCCCGCTTTAGTCGCCGACTCCGAGCTCGTGAGCGACTGGCAGACGGCGGGCCAGAGCTACTCGCCCGAGGCCTATGCCCAGGTCGAAAGCGGCTACAAATCGGCCATGACCGCGCTCGCCAGCGCCGAGTCTGCCTTCAGTCCCGTCACCAGCGAAGACACGAAGAAGCTCTTTTTCCTCCACAAGAAGCGCCTACTTCTTAACTGGGATAAAATCATCCGCACCATGGCTGCCGATGCTGAAACGAAAAAGCAGGCCAAAGCCGCTGCGGGTGCACATCTCGGCGTCAGCACCTTGTTTGATGCCGTCATCGCCGTAAACAACGCGCTGGCTCAACTCTCCGGCAGCTAGACTTTTGCCACGGCGACGAAACTGGGCATCTTCCGCACCGTCATGTCCGCCCGCTCACATCGTCGCTCCAAGAAATCACCGCGTTGGCTCTTTGCCCTCATCGGGCTCGTGGTCATCGTGGTCGTGATGCTCATGCTGGCACCCATGCTCGTCATGAGCTGGGTGCGCGGTTATCTGCAAAAGGAAGCCTTTCGCGGCAAGATGGAGCAATTCCTCGGCACGCAGATGAAGGGCAGCGTCACGCTCGATGCGCTGCGCTGGACTGGCGATGAAGTCACCACGCAATCCGCCGAAGCCACCACCGCCACTGGCTGGACAGCAGACATCAGCAGCCTGCATCTCGCGCTGGATTGGAATTCCTTCCGGGATCGCCAGTGGCGCATCATCAATGCTGGTGCCGACGCTTTGGATCTAAAATTTGGCGCCACGGCTTCTGCCGGAATCCTTTCAGAACCGGCTGAAGCCGGGGCTCCAAACTCAAACACGAACGCAAGCTCCATCCCCGACTGGCTGAAAGGCTACCTGCCGAACCAAACCGTCATCGACGGCCTCCGCTTTGATGCTTTCACGCTTACCTATCCCGGCGGCTGGTGGCTCAAAGAATCCAAGCTCCGCCTCGGCGCGTGGCAGCAGGGAGAGACGTCCGTGCAAGCCACGGTAGAAGGCGGCATCTTCGAGACTCCAGTGCAGCTTCCGGCGCAGCTTCATTCGATGAAGTTCAATCTCACCCGCGCCACCGCGCGTCTGAGCCGCGAGGATCTGCATCTCACCAACGCCACGCTGAGCTGGGTGGATGATAGCGAGATCACCGCGCGTGGGCACATCCGCCCAGCGGACAAGACCTGGGAACTCAACACGCACCTCACCGCCATTCCTTTGCGCGAGATCGTGAGCGATGACTGGAAGCTCCGCCTCACCGGTCTGCTGGAGGGCGACCTCAACATCACCGGCAGCCACGGCACCGACCCCAAAGTCGAAGGTGATGTGCAGCTCAAGAATGCCGTGCTCACCGCCATGCCAGTGCTCGACAAGCTCGCCACTTACACCCACGTCGATCGCTTCAAGCGCATCGTCCTCGACATCGCCAGCGCTCGTGTGCGTGGCAGCGGTCAGACACGACAGCTCGACAAGATCGTCATCCAATCCAACGGCCTCATGCGCCTCGAAGGCAGCGTCACCATCCAGGCCGGACAGATCGACGGGCGCTTCATGGTCGGCGTCACGCCCGAGACCTTGTCGTGGATTCCCGGTGCTCAGCAGCACGTCTTCACCAGCACGAATCCCACCGCACCCGCCGGCATGATTTGGACGCCGCTGCACATCAGCGGCAGTGTCGATGCTCCGCGTGAGGATTTGACTGAGCGGCTCATCGGCGGAGCTGGCAAAGTTCTGCTCAATGCACCTGCGGAAATCGTCGGCAAAGCCGGTGAGACATTGCTCAAACCCGTGCTCGGCGAGGACCTCGCGAAGAAGCCCGGTGAAGTCATGAAAAGCGCCACAGAAGTCCTTACCAACCCAGGCGATGCCGCCAAAAAAGGCATCGACCTGCTCCAAGGACTCGGCGGTGGATTGCTCGGAAAATAACACCACTCTCTGATGTCTCTCGCCGCGAAACAAACCGAACTCATCGACGACCTCAACCTCATCGAAGACGCTCACGAGCGCCTCGCTGTACTGACGAGTTACATTGCCCGAACTCGTCTTCCAGAAGAGCTTAAAACGGATGACCTCATCGTCCCCGGCTGCGTCTCCCGCGTCTGGGTTCTTGGCGAGCTGCGCGAGGGCCTCACGCACTTCCGCTGCGCCGCCGATTCACCGATGGTCGCTGGATTGATCGCTCTGCTTTGTGATCTTTACAACAAATCCACGCCCGCCGAAGCCGCCGAGATCGAACCTGAAATCTGGACCCGCTGTGGTTTCACTAAGCTGCTCTCTCCCACACGCCTGAATGGTCTCGCTGCTGTGCGTGGCAGGATCAAGGCACTCGCCCAACAATGGCAGTAGCTCGCCATGCTTTTCGACGCTCACAATCACCTTCAGGACACCCGGCTTGATGCGGTTCGCGACGAGGTGATGCAGCTTTTGCCGACGCTCGGAATCGGTGAAGTCGTGGTCGATGGCTCGGCGGAAGACGACTGGGAGGACGTCGCCAAACTCGCGCGGGAACATGCTTGGGTGCGTCCTTCATTCGGCCTGCATCCGTGGTATGTGAAGGAGCGCACGGCGGCATGGCAGCAGCGTTTGCGCGACTACTTGCTTGCCTTTCCAAAGGCTCCTGTGGGCGAGATTGGACTGGATCGCTGGATCGAGAACCCCGACATCGAAGCGCAGATCGAATGCTTCCGCTGGCAGCTCGAACTCGCCACCGAACTAGACCGCCCCGCCACAATCCATTGCCTGCGAGCCTGGGGTTTGCTCGATGAGCAACTCCACACGCTGCGTCTGCCGGCACGCGGTTTCCTCCTGCACTCGTATGGCGGTCCGGCGGAGATGATCCCGGGCTTCGTGAAGCTGGGCGCCTACTTTTCGCTCTCGCCCTACTTTGGCCATGCCCGCAAAGCCCAGCAGCTCGCGACCTTTGCCGCAGTGCCGTTGGATCGTTTGCTCGCCGAGACGGATGCACCTGACATGTGGCCGCCTGACGAACTGAACCCGCATCCGCTTCAGCACGAAGGCAAGCCGATCAATCACCCGGCGAACCTGCGCGTGAGTTATGAACTGCTCGCACAAGTGCGTGGCGTGGAGGTGGAGGTTTTAATCGAACAGATCGAGCAGAACTATCGAAGGCTGTTTGGTTGAAAAACATGGGCACCTTGCGGCGATGGTGCATCTCACTACTGTCCGCGCCCGATGCTTAAACTTTCCCCCGCCGCACTGCTTGTCCTGCTTCTTCTCGGAGGCGTGGGTGCTGGTGTCTGGATCTCTCAAAGGCCGGCTCCTGAGCCAACCGCGCGTGCCCCCAAAGAATCCGCCGAGGATCTGATGAAGCAGATCACCCTGCTCGAAGGGCAGGTGGAGTATCTTCAAGGGCAGGTCGGCGCGCTTCAGGAGGAGAACACGCAGCTTCTGCAAAAGCTCGGCACGCTGGGCATGAAGGGCGCGGCGAAGATGGATGCGACACTGTTGCCGACGGATGAACCGCCGGACTTCGTCGGGCTCGGGATCGAGCTGATGAAGTTCCGCCAGATCAAAGCGCTGCCAGTGCCGACCGTCGGCGCGAGCCTGGCGGAGGTGGAGGCGGCCATTCTAGCGTGGCTGCGTGGGCAGCAGCCGGATGATGAAGCCCCACGTTTCGCGCTCGCATTGACGGCGCTTGGTTGGATTGAAAAGCCGGTGGACCCGCTGCCGCTTCAAGCCGCGCTTCTCGCACGCCAGCTCGGTGGTTGGTTCGATGCGAAGTCAGGTACCTTGCTCGTCATTGATGACAAACCCGAGCCGGGCAAACCCTCGCCAGATCGCCCCATGGCCGTGGCTTATGGGCAGCTCCTGCGCGAGTATGGCAGCACGCTTTTCCCGCCGCAGACCGAAGGGCAGGAGCGCCTGCCTTTGAGCACGGATGAACGTCTCGCACGACTCTCCCTGCTCACAGGCGATGCCGCCCTGACACGCTTCCTTTATAGCATCCAAAATCCGATCCCGCAGAGTCCCACGGACCTGCCGCCGGAGGACCCCGATCATCCTCTGAATCAGGTGATGATGCCGCTCTACCTGCGCGAGCTAGCGCTATTTCCCTTCGCTCGCGGCTTTGAGTTTGCCCAGGCTCTGCATAGCGCGGGGCAGTTTCCGCAATTGAACGCCGCCTACTCGCGCCCACCGCAGTCTTGTGGCGAGGTCATCGAGCCAGAGCGCTTCCTCGATGCCAACCGCCTGCCGCCTGCGAAGGTCGAACTCGCGAGCACGGAGATCGCTGGTGAGACACCCTATTGGGATGATCGACTCGGCCGCTTCGCCACCTTCACCGCGCTGCGTACCTACAACAGTGATGAAGACGCCGGGCAAGGGGCGCGAGGTTGGAAGGGCGACCGTCTCCTGGCTTATGCGGCACCGGATCAGCCACGTGATCACGCGGTGTGGCAGACGCTTTGGCTGACGCCGCAGGACGCCGCCGCCTTTGCCAAGGCCATGCGCTCATGGCTCACGCAGCGCTACGACGTGAAGCCCATCAATGACGAGGCTGGTCAGCTTAAGCTTGAGGCATTGGGACGACACATTCGTCTTGTCACCAATCGTGAGGGCACCGGTGTCCTGCTCATCGATGCCGCGAGCGCCGCATTTGCAGATGCTGCCGTCAGGCTCTAAAGCACGCGCCTTTCATGCCCGCCAAACAGATCCTTTATTCCGGCCGCGTCCAGGGCGTCGGCTTCCGCTACAGCACCAAGCAGATCGCCTCCGGCTATGATGTCACCGGCAGTGTGCGCAATCTTCCCGACGGGCGCGTGGAACTGAAAGCCATGGCCCACGATGCCGATGAACTGGACGCCTTCCTCGCCGCCATCGACGAGAGCAATCTCGGCTCCTTCATCAAAGAACGCGAGATGTCCAGCATCCCGGCACTGGTGGGAGTGCGCAGCTTCAGCATTGAGCGATAAGCGGCCTACTTGCCTGCCGCAGGAGCTCCGAAAAGATCATCCGCCGCTTCCTCCGTCGGTGCTGGGTTCAGCGTGAGGATGTAACCGACGACGTTCTTCATCGCCTGCTCGTCTTCGATGAAGAGCGTGGCCATCTGCACCATCTTCGCGCCCTTTTCATCGCCCTTCGCGGCACCGCGGTGGAGCTTCTTGAACTTCTTCAACTGATCCAGCAGATACCAGCCCTGCCGACCAATGAGCGGCGGGCTGCCGAAGGCCATCTCACCGCTCGCGTTGTAGCGGTGGCACTCCATGCAGCGCTCATAAAACAGCTCCTGCCCGCGCTTCACATCGGCTCCCGCGATCTCGCGTTCCTTCGGCGGCACGAGCGGCAGGCTTTCTACATACTGGGCTACGGCCTTGATCTGCTCGGGCTTCAGGGATTTCGCGATGGCGGCCATCATCGCGCCTTGCGGGTCCACGGCTGTGTCCGAACCGCGTTTGCCATCGTGGAAATTCGTGAGCTGTGTGGTCACATACCACACGGGTTCATTGGCGATGGAGGGAGTCCTGATCTCGATCTTGCCCTCACCTTTCTCGCCGTGGCATTGGGCGCAGACGGTTTTAAACAGCACTGGCCCGGCTTCATCGGCAGCGATGGGCAGGGCGAGAATGACAGCAGACAGAATGAGCGGGATGGGACGCACGCAGGCTTCAACGGGCCAACTCACACATCTTTGGCAGGATGCACAAACGCGGCATAAGAAAGCGCAAGCCTCTCACGCCGCCTCCACGGCATTCGTGATGATCCCTTCGGCGCGTAGCGCGGTCAGGAACTCAGCCTCTGCACTCACTCGGGCGAGCGCGATGCCATGTTTGGCGGCGGCGTTTTTCCACAGGTCAAAGTGGCGCGTGTAGGCGCGCAGGTAGCGCTGCATGACATCCGACTCCACGCGGTGCTCGTGTGGCTGCTGTGTCTCGGCATCGATGAACTCGTAGTTCCCATTCCAATCGGGCGTGGCCTCGGCGGCGGCGAAGGGTGCGAAGACGAGCCCGCGTCCATTTCTTGAAGCCAGAGGCGCGAGCATGGGCTCGGGTTCGGCGGGGAAGAGGAGATCGCTGATGAAGGCGCGCATGGCTCCGGCGCGCAAAGGCAGGCGTGACAGCGCGGGGGCATCGCCTGTGGAGGGGAGTTTATCCAGCTCCTGTGGCCAGCGGCCCGTGACGAGCGCATCCACCTCCAGCGGCACATGCGCCGCACCACGCACGGCAAAGGCGCGCACGGTGGCCCCGGTTTGCAGCGCGGCTTCCACGATGTAGGCCAGCAGCTCCAGCGTGCGTTGCTCCTTGGTAGGGTAGGCAAACATCGACTCGCTGGCATCCAGGATCAGATCCACCAGCGGGCGCACTTCTTCGCGATACAGCTTCATCGTGTAGCTGCCGGTGCGCGCGTAGGCCTGCCAGTTGATCTGGCGCGGATCATCCCCCGGCATGTAGGAGCGATGATCCTGGAAATCGAGACTGCTACCCGTGCCTGTGCCCACAAACTCGCCCGTCTGGCCACGCCAGCGCTGCTGCCGGAAAGGTAGCTTCAGCACACGCGCCCAGCCCCGGGCAAGAGCCTGGATGGAGCGGAGGTCTTCGGGGGAGTCACGCATGGGTTTGAGAAAGCTGACGGCGGCGCTCGCGGGTGGCTGAAACCAGAGCGGCGATGATCCAGATCGAGTGGGTGAAAAATCCCAGAAAGCGAATGGCATCTCGATCCGCGGAAGACGCGGATTCGGAGGCGAACATACTGCTGATGGGAAAGAGCAAACCCAGGAAGCCATAACCCTCTCGATCACCATAGCGCATGGTTTCCAGAGCAATGGTGAGGACGATGCCCACCGCCAGCATCAACAACTGCACCACCCACCACTGGCTGAGCCGTGAATGGCGGCGGAAGATCGGGATGCAGAGGGGAACAAAGGTCGCTGCCATGAAACCGAGCGTCATGAACCAAGGCTCCATGTCCCAACGCTGAGATCTGCGCCACTCGTAGGCCAGCAGGATCAGGAATGGCGCCGGCCATAGCAGACAGGACAAGGGCACGCCTGAGGGCCAGCCCGCTTTTTGAAACCAGCGGGAGGATGCCTCACCTTTCACGGCTGGCTCTTCCGTCACGAGATCCATGCCAAAGATCAAAAGGAACAGCATGGCTGGCATGTAGGCGAAAGCGATGATCACCGACTGCCCAAAGCCCTGCCAAGCCAGCACCCACGCAAAGGCGACCAATCCCGCGAGCAGGAGCATGGCTGTCACGCGTTTGATCGCCGCATGAGAGTCCGTCATCACGCAAGGCAGCCGAGCGGAACCCAGGCAGAGGAATTGATACCCAAGATAGACCGCGAGTGCTGCGATGCCGAGGCAGATCAGGCTGGCCTGAGTCGCACCCGTGGAGATCAGATTTTGGCTGATCTCCTGACCGATGAAGTCTTCAGCCGCGAGCAGATAGGCAAACACGCCGATGGAAAAAGCTCCGGAACCGACCGTCGCCGCCATGAGCAGCCGCACGAGCAGGAGTTTTTGCGAAGAGAAGCCGACGAGTGCCGCCGTGACGACTCCCGATCCTAATACCCGCACGGCCAGCCCCAACGCCTCGCGGGCGATCTCCACGCCGCCGAACTGATACCGCACGATCATGTAGGGCAGCAGCGAGCTGGCGACGAGCAGCGTCTGTGAGTAGAGCGAGACCCACTTCCCCCACACGATGCGGAAGGAGGTGATGCCCGTGAGCATGAGCATGTCCAGCGTACCATCTTTGACCTCGGCATTCAGGGCATTGAAGGCGCGGCTGGGCAGCACGCCGAGAAGGGTCACAATGATCACGAGCCAGAAGACCTCTTTCGTGTCACGCTGGTTCATGTCGAACAAGTAACTCAGCATCAGGCAGCCAAGCACGAGGTGAAAAAGAATCAGCGCTGCGGTAAAGAATCGCGTCCTCAGACCCTGGCGCATCTCTTTGACCACCATCGGGCTGAGGCGGTCGCTGAAATCACGCAGGGCTGGCAGCGGCGGGGTCATGCGGGGCCGGTGGCGAGCTGGCGGGCTTCTGCACGCACGGGACGCAGCCAGCGCCAGGCGCGCAGGCTGAGCACGAGGTGGAGCAGCGGCCATGCAGAGGCACAAAGCATGGCGGTTTGGAGGAATTGATCACGCGGCGGACCGGAGGAGATGCTTTGTGCACCGATGATCGCCGCCGGGGGCAGCGCAGTGAGGAACCAGGGCTGCTCGCCCGCGCTTTTTGCCACGATGACGCCGAGCCCGGAGAACATGGCGGTGATGAGATAAACGAGGGCGAAGAGGCCGAGGAAGATGGGCAGAAGATCGTGCGAATGTCGTGTGGGCAGGAGCTGGATGATGGAGCTGATCATCCACACGGAACACGCGGCGAGGACGAAGTAGGGCAGTTCACCACCACCGCCTGTGAATGCCATCAGTGCCGCGATCACGGCCCCAAGGGCCAGCGAAAGCCAGAATCCCGAAGCCCAGCCGGGTGACAGCAGGTTCACCAGACAGCGTCCGAGAATGCCACGACGATAAAACGGGACGTAGGCGGAGGGCACGTCGTTCAGCGTCTCCGTGAGCGCATCCAGTGTGAGCACGGCGAGAATGGGAAAGCAGGTGGCGAGCAGGGCTTTTTCTCCGGTGATCCAGTAAGCGACGACGGGGATGCAGAATGCCACGACATGCACGCTGCGCTTCAGCCAGGCGAGCGGTTCACTCGGGGGCGAGATGCGTGAGGCGGCGAGGCTGAGGAAGGCAAAGATGGCCCAGGCCGATGAGGCGATGGTGCCGAGCAGTGCAGCGATCTCGAACGTCGTCGGCCCGGTGCTGGCACCGCCGCCGAAGCTGCGGCTCATCGACATGGCAAAAAACCAGCCAAAGAGCCCAAAACCCCCAAAGAACAGCGGCACGATGATAAGCACCATGCGCAGCCAGCCCTGCCGAATGGTGGAGAGTGCCACGAACGCGGCGGTGATGACTATGCCGGCCAGCCACTTCGCCCCGAGCATCAGCAGCTCGGTGGTGAGCTCCAGCCCGCCGAAGACGTAGCGTGCGACGACATAGGGCATGAGGCTGAGCGTGATGAGACCGGCCTGAAGCGCCACGCTGGCCCATTTGCCAAACACGATGCGCCCGCAGGACAGGCGGGTGAGCATGAGCATGTCCAGCGTGTTTTGCTTCACCTCCTCGGCGAGCGCATTAGAGACGCGGAAGGGCATGATGAAGCACAGCACGAGCGTGGAGAGGCCATCAAACATCCAGCGGGTGTCATCGGCATTGCTCGCAGAACCGGTGATGAGGGTGGTGATGATGAGCAGCCCGTGTAGCATCAGCAGCGTGCTGGCGAAGGTGCGGGTGCGCAGACCCTGGCGGAGTTCCTTCACCACCATCGGCGAGAGCCGGTCCGGGAAGTCGGTGAGGGGAAGCAGCGCGGTGGACATGGGGAGAATGGCAGAGCTCCTAGTGCTAGCGAAGGACACCAGAGACGGAAAGGATAAAAAGGTCTTCTGTCTCTAAGAGGCTTTTTATCCTTTCCGTGGCAGAGGTACTTCGCTATCTCGGAGTCGATCCCCAACCCGCTCATGAAAGACCCCGGCTTCCGCCCTGCTGAACCACGCCCCCGTGAGGAATCACGGGAGCGGCGGGTGCGGCACTTCCCCCACTCGGCCCGCCTGCTGGTCGTGGCGCTGCTGCTGTTCCTGGCCTTCGTGGGTTTCTTGGCCTTCGTGGCTGGTGCTGTAGGAATGATGGCGACTCGTCTGCCGGAGTGGGGCTGGCTGGCGCTCGGTGGCCTGGGGGTCGTGGTGATCACGCGAGTGGTCGTCTTCATCATCGGTGATTTACTGACCTGTCCGCTCTGCCATGGCGCGGTGATGCGCCAGCGCCGCTGCCACAAGCACGCGGATGCCCTCCGCCTGTGGCCACTGTCCCACCGGGCCTGCGCCGTGCTCTCCCTGCTCACGACTTTCGGCTTCCGCTGCATGTATTGCGGCACGGCTTATCGTCTGGGCCGACGGCAGCGAAAATAAGCCGGAAGAATCTTTCGTGGACTTGAGGCCCGCAGTTTCGTAAACTGAACACCGTCAGTTTTTGTCATGGACCTCCAGCAGTTTCTCATTCTCGCCGCCGTGGTGGTGTTCGCGTTCGCCTGTCGGACGTTCCATCACCGTTATGTGCGCAAGCTGGGCTTTCTCTCGCTGCTGGCGGCTTCGTACATGCTTGGCTACTTCCTCACGGGCAGTCACGCCGCCGGAGCCTGTGGCATCGCTCTCTGGTTCATGATGCCGTGGGTGGAGATCGTGGTGCATGTCCGTCGGCTGCGTTTTCCGGTGAAGAGCGAGGTGAAAGGCCGCTTCCCGCCCTCCGATGACCTGTTTCCTGATCTTGATGCGATCACCAGCGAGATCGAAGGCCACGGCTTCGAGCGTGTAGAGGACACGGGCTGGAAGTGGAGTGACACGGATCACTTCATGCGGCTGTTTTACGATGCCGACCTGCGTGCGCAGGCTGCCATCGGGCTGGCTCAGCAGGAGGGCTTTGTCTTCTCCTACGTCAGCCTGACCTCCCGCACAAAGGACGGCGTGACCTACACGACGAGCAATTATCCTTTCCCCGCCACGATGCAGCCCTCTCCCCGGCAGCATCACAACCGCTTCACCTACGCGGATTCGATGGAGGAACTGCTTGCCTCTCACGCTGACTTTCTGGAAAGCCAGGGGCTCGAAGACAGCGACTTCATCGGAATTGATGCCGAGCAACTGCCCGCCTACATCGAGCGGGACATGAGCGCGCAGATCGACCACAACATCAACGTCGGCCTCATCAAACTCACCGGCGAAGGCGAGTTCCGCTACTCCTGGCGCGGCTGCTTCTACCTCTGGTTTCAGATGGTGAAGGACATGGTGATGATCTGAACGGGCCTGCCTTGCGCAACGCGCCCAGCCTGTGCTAAGGGCTGCCATGCCCCGCATTGATGGCCGTAGTGCCGACCAACTTCGTCCGGTCGAGTTTGTTCTCGACATCGCCCCTCACGCCAACGCCTCCGTGCTCATCGCCTTTGGCAATACACGCGTCATTTGTGCCGCCACCATCCAGGATGAGGTTCCCCGCTGGATGAAAGTGCAAGGCGTGCAGGGCGGCTGGCTCACCGCCGAGTACTCCATGCTTCCCTACTCCACGCTCGACCGCAAAGAGCGCGAAAGTTCCCGCGGTCGGCCTGACGGCCGCAGCATCGAGATCCAGCGGCTCATCGGCCGCAGTCTGCGCGCCGTGGTGGACCTGAAAAAACTCGGCCAGCGCACGCTCAACATCGACTGCGATGTGCTCCAGGCCGACGGAGGAACCCGCACCGCCTCCATCACCGGTGCCTGCGTGGCCGCCGCCATCGCTTTCAACCGCCTGCTTGAGAAAGGCAAAATCACCCAGCAGCCACTAAAGAAAAAGGTCGCCGCCATCAGCGTCGGCCTCTGGAAGGACGAGGCGCTGCTGGATCTCTGCTACGAGGAAGACGCCAAGGCCGATGTGGACAGCAACATCGTGCTTACCGAGGGCGGCGACTTCGTCGAGATCCAGGGCAGCGGCGAAGAAGCCACCTTCACCCAGGCACAGCTCGATGCGATGCTGGTGCTAGGCCGCAAAGGCGTGGCCGAGCTCTGCGTGCTCCAGCAGCAGATCATCGACAGCGCCATGAAGCCTGCTGGCGAGACAGATCTGAAGAAGCTGGCGGACTTTTTCGGGAAGAAATGAAGTCCGTAGATGTCTGCGCTCTAGTTTGTGGTCTGGCACAGCTGGAGCGTAGCCCACGTCAGCCATGCGTGTGTGCATGAACTTCGCCAGCATGGCTTTTAGACCTTCTCCCAGCCCCAGAGCAGGGTATAAACCAGCGCACCGATGCCACCTCCGATCATCGGGCCGATAACGGGAATCCAGGCATAGCTCCAGTCGCTGCTACCTTTCCCAGAGATGGGCAGAACGAAGTGCGCTAGGCGCGGGCCGAGATCACGGGCGGGATTGATGGCGTAACCTGTGGGGCCACCGAGCGAAAGACCGATGGCCCACACGATCACACCAACGAGCGCCGGGCCAAAGCCATCAGCGAAGCCGGTGCTGGGGTCGAGATTGGCTGGGGAAAGGATGGCCAGCACTCCAATGACGAGCATGGCAGTGCCGATGATCTCGCAAATCAAATTCGAGGCCGTGTGCCGGATGGCTGGGGCTGTGGCGAAGACGCCTAGCTTTGCGCCCTTGTCATCCGTGACCTTCCAGTGCGGTAGATAAGCCAGCCACACGAGCACTGCGCCGAGGAAAGCGCCAACCATCTGAGCCGCCATGTACATCGGTGCCTCCGCCCATGGCAGCCTGCCAAGAGTTGCCATCGCCAGCGTGACGGCGGGATTCAAATGCGCGCCGCTGAAGGAAGCGGTGCAGTAAACTGCCACCGTCACGGCCAGCGCCCAGCCTGTGGTGATGACGATCCACCCGGCATTGTGCCCCTTGGTTTGTTTCAGCACGACGTTTGCCACCACGCCATCGCCCAGCAGGACGAGGATCATGGTGCCGACGAGTTCAGCGAGGGGAGCATTCATGGCGGGTTGGTTGGGGATATTCCCTGAGGCTATCGTGTCACTAAATGAACGACAAGACTATCTTGGCTGCTTGACAGAACCACTGCTTGCCCGTGATCGTACTCAAGCTCCCGCTCCCGTGTCCCAGTACTTCCTTACCAAATCCGGCAAGACCGTCGGCCCATGCACTCTCGATGACCTCCGCAGCTACCTCGCTTACGGATCGGTCAGAGACAGTGATCTGACAATGCGAGCGGGTGAGGAGGTCTGGATGCCGCTGCGCCAACTGGAAGAACTCCAGCTCGACCAGGGCACAGAGTCGCTGCAGGAGATCACACGCCGTCGTCGTATCGTGCGCTATCGGGAGTATGAAAAAGCACCTCTCAAGCAGCGTGGTGGCTGGGTGATTCAGGAGATGCTTCTGGGCTTCTTGTTCTTCCCACCAAAGCTCTGGCGTACCTCCGCCATCGTGTTTCAAGAGCGCATCTTTCGCCGCGATGCCGATCAGGAAGGCTTCCTCAAGTCCTGGCCACGCTGGGTCGAGACGGTCGTGCAACTCATGCTGATCGTGAACGCCGTCGTCTGGGTTCTCATGCTCTGGCTCCTGACCAGCAATGCGATGCCCATCGTCCGTGAACTCGCCGGACTGCTGAAGGTCGGCATCGCGGACCTCCAGTCATTCATGGGCAAGTAGCCGTCGAAGGATTTTCGACACGCGGCATGTCCCGTGTATGCTTCACCCATGAAAATCGATGCCATCGCGCGCCTGGAGCGCCATGCGAAACGTCTCGGCGAGATCGCGGCCGTGCTCGGCAAGTATGGGCTGGCG
>JBIKIA010000751.1:0-2508 GCA_044361885.1 Prosthecobacter sp.
GCACGGGGAAGGGGACTTCAACCACTCCACCGTCTGGTGGTATGTGAGGAACACCGGCATCCCATTTTCCTTTGGCATCACCGTCGTGATCGGGTTCATCGTCGGTATGGCCATCTCCTGCCAGACTTTCTACAGCTTCGTGCTGGAAAATATGAAGCACCTCGGCGCGCTGAAAGCGATGGGTGCCTCCACTTGGACTCTCTGTCTTATGCTGCTCACCCAGGCCTTCACCGTTGGGTTCATCGGCTACGGCATCGGCCTCTTTTTCACGGCCCGCTTTGCCTTCCCCGCTTTGAAAAATGAGCAGCCGCCCTTCTACATGCCAGAGATCGTCCCGCCCGCCGTCTTCGTGGTGATACTCCTCATCTGCGGACTCTCTTCCCTCCTCGGCATCTGGCGTGTCGCCCGCCTGGAGCCAGCGATGGTATTCAGGGGGTGAGGTTTGGGATGGGTGTGTTTCTCCGCATGTGAGGGCGTTCGCCTAGCACTCTATCTTGGCGGCCATCGTGCTTGCTCCACACATGGACTGAAACTCTCTCCCAAACTATGGCAGAGCTACTGGGCAAAGCTGACATTTTTCAACTCCGCGTATGCAAGGTATCAGCGTGTGCCGAAGTCATCCAAATACTGACCCACGATCTCTTCCAGTGCTGGGGGGTGAGGAACCCCAAGCGCGATCGCGCGGCTGCCATCGACTTGCTGGGGCCAGTTATCGACGATGCCCTGAATGCGGGCATCGAAGGAATCGACAATCTGCCCGAGTTTGATTCCACGCCTGGCAGCGACTTCGCTGATCACCTGCTCTGCGATCTGCGGTGTTACGCGATGGGCGGGCAGGACATAGGCGCGATCTTTGCCCAGCCTGTCTTCAGGCACTTCCGCCAGGGCGATGAAACTTTCGATTACAGTGCGGTAACCGGTCATAGGATGTGGCTGATCACGGCGGATGGGGAGCATGCAGGGTTCACCATTCAGGGGCTCGCGGAACATGCCGCTGGCCCAACTTGAGGCGGCGGCGTTTGGCTTGCCTGGGCGGATGATGACGGTTGGCAGGCGCACGCTGCGACCGTCGAAATGACCTTTACGTGTGTGATCATTCACCATCATCTCACACATGGCCTTGGTCATGCCGTAAGTGGTTTGAGGGAGCTGCTTTGTGAGGTCGGACATCATGCCGGACATATCGAGCCCGCCGTAGCAGGCCACACTGCTAGCGAAGACGACACGTGGCCTACCTTCTGCGGCGCGCGCGGCTTCGAAGACATTTCTGCCGCCGTCGAGATTCACGCGCAGGGCGTCGTCAAAGCGCTCCTCGCACTCGCCACTGACCATGGAGGCGAGGTGGAAGATAACATCCACTTTGCTCCCCACCACGCTGAAAACGGTGGCGCGGTCGCTGATGTCTCCCTGCACCTGCTGCACGCGCGGGTCCCTCACAGGTTTGTGAAAAAAGGCATCCAGCAGAACGATCTCGGTCACGCTCTGGCCGCAGAGGCTGCCACGTTCGAGAATCTTCTGGCAAAGTTGATGACCAAGGAAGCCGCCGCCGCCGGTGATGATGATTTTCATGCGTCAAATGGGAGATCTAAGGTAAAAGGGGACGATGTGTAGTGCATGAATTGACTGCCTCAAGATCAAATGTATCGAGCTAAACCGGGCCTGTTCAGGACATGGTATGAGCTGACTCCGATGGTCATTTCATCCTTTGCAGCCTCGTAACTGAGGCAGGACGCGGGGGGGCGGAGAAGTGCAGGGAGACTCGGTGTGGGTGAAAGTTTAGTGGGTAGTGAGGGGTTCAATACGCTGATTCACTCTGTCCATGCCTACCCGCCGCACCTTTCTCTCCACCACGGCCATGTCGGCCGCCACTCATGTCTTCGCCTCCGGCGGGAGCAGTGATATTAAGATCGCGTTGATCGGCTGCGGTGGTCGTGGGACGGGGGCTTGCAATCAAGCACTGAGCGCGGGATCGACGGTGAAGCTGGTGGCAGTGGTGGATCCACTGGAGGGGAAGGCTCAAGCGGCGCTGAACATTCTGAAGGCGAAGCATGAGGGCCAGGTGGTGGTGCCGCCGGAGCAGGTGTTCACGAATTTTGAAGACCACGCGAAGGCTTTTGAGTTGGCGGATGTGGTGCTGATCACGACGCCGCCGGGGCCGAGGCCGTTTCTCTTTGAGCAGGCGATCAAGGCGGGGAAGCATGTCTTCATGGAGAAGCCGGTGGCGGTGGATGCGGCAGGGGTGCGGCGCGTGCTGGCGGCATCGGCTGAGGCGAAGCGGAAGAATCTGAATGTGTGCGTGGGCTTCCAGAGGAGGTATCAGCCGAGCTATATTGACATGGTGGACCGCATCCACGCGGGGGAGGTCGGTGAGTTGGTGTGCGGGCGAGTGTATTGGAATGGCACGTCACGCCCAGGTTTCCCTCGTGAGGCGGGGGAGAGTGAGCTGCATTACCAGATCCGAAATTGGTATTTCTTTACCTGGATGAGTGGGGATCACATCCTAGAGCA
>JBIKIA010000750.1:0-2508 GCA_044361885.1 Prosthecobacter sp.
GAGCCGCCGATCCACCAAGGCGACTTCGGGATTGAGTTCACGGATGGCAGCCAGCCCTGCGCGTCCATTATCAAAGGCCATCACCTCATGCCCAGCTTCAGAACAGAAAGTTCGCAGCAGCTTGAGCACGGGAGGGTGATCTTCAATAACGATTACATTAGCCATACTCAGAGTATTGACCGTATCGACCTCGATAAGCAATCATGAGTTGTGAATTTAAGGACACGTAAACAACCCTCGTTTCGACACATCAAAGATTGGTTCAAGTGAACAGACGCGCGCTTGCGCACGGCGGGCGTAGCCTCTACCTACCGATTCCCCCATGCCGAAAAAAGCCGCCGCCAAATCGAAGCGCTCCACGACCGCCCCCGCACTAGCCGATGTGATCCAGGTCCGGGGGGCTCGGCAAAACAACCTGCGCGGCTTCGACCTCGACATCCCTTTGTACAAACTCAGCGTCGTCACCGGCCCGAGCGGCAGTGGGAAGTCCTCGCTGGCCTTCGATACGGTCTATGCGGAGGGCCAGCGGCGCTATGTGGAGACCTTTTCCCCCTACACGCGGCAATTCTTCGAGCGGATGGACAAGCCGAAGGTGGACGCCATCCACGGCATCCCTCCCGCCATCGCCATCGAGCAGGTGAACAACATCCGCTCCACGCGCAGCACCGTCGGCAGCATCACGGAAATCAATGATTACCTGAAAATGCTGTTCCCCCGCCTCGCCGAGGCGACGTGCCCGGAGTGTCACCGCCCCGTGCGCCCGGAGACGGCGGAGAGCATCCAGCGCGAGCTGCTCAGCGCCCATGCAGGCAAACAAGCCCTCGTCGGCTTCAATGTGCCCGTGCCGAAAGACACGAAGATCGAGGACTTCTTCCCATTCCTGCAAGCCCAGGGCTATCTCCGTCTCTGGATCTACGGCGAGCTGATCCGCACCGACGAACCCGCCGCCATGAAAGGCCGCAAGTTGCCAGCCATGGTCCTCGTCGTGCAGGACCGGATCACCCTAGAGAAAAAGAACACCGCCCGCCTCAGCGAAGCCATCGAGGCGGCACTGAGGCTCGGCAAAGGCCAGATCTCCGTGGTGTTTGGCGATCTCAAATCTGAAATCTCAGCTCTCAAATCCTTCTCCACCGACTGGCGCTGCGCCGATTGCGATCTCAAGCTCCCCGCACCTACTCCCGGCCTCTTTTCCTTCAACAACCCCATCGGAGCCTGCCCCACCTGCAAAGGCTTTGGCCGCACGCTCGGCATGGATTTGACCAAAGCGATGCCCGACGAGTCGCTCAGCATCCGTGGCGGACTCGTGAAAGCTTTCTCCGGCAACACCTACCGCGAAAGCCAGGACGACCTCGAACGTGCGGCACGGCGTAGGAAGGTCGATCTCGACACGCCTTTTTGCGACCTGCCCACCGAGCATCAAAAATGGCTCATAGAAGGCGAGGACAAAGACCCTGAGCGCGCCTGGAGCAATGGCGAATGGTATGGCGTCAAAGGCTTCTTCAAATGGCTCGAAGCCCGCGCCTACAAGATGCATGTCCGCATCTTCCTCAGCCGCTTCCGCGCCTACACGACCTGCCAGGACTGCGATGGCGGACGCCTGAAAAAGGACGCCTACAACTTCCGCGTCGTCGGCAAAACCATCGCCGACCTCTGGAACCTGCCCGTTACCGATCTGCTGCCGCTCGTGCAGAGCCTGCCCGCTGCCGACAACGCCACCACGATGCTGCGCGACGAGATCGCCAGCCGCCTGAGTTACCTCGATCGCGCCGGGCTCGGCTACATTCACCTCGATCGCCAAACCCGCACGCTCAGCGGCGGCGAACTCCAGCGCGTAAACCTCACCACCTGCCTCGGCGCGAGTTTGGTGAACACCCTCTTCGTCCTCGACGAACCCAGCATCGGCCTGCATCCGCGAGACATCGGCCGCCTCATCGGCGTCATGGAAGGCCTGCGTGACAAAGGCAACACGCTCCTCGTCGTCGAGCACGAAGAAAGTGTCATGCGTGCCGCCGACAACATCATCGAGATCGGCCCCGGTCGCGGAGACAAAGGCGGGCAGTTGGTCTATTCCGGCGAGCTGGATGGACTGCTTTTCAAAAAAGACTCACTCACCGGGGATTACCTCTCGGGCTTGAAAAGCATCCCGGTGCCCGAGGTGCGCAGAAAAGTGCTCAGTTCTCAGTTCTCATTTCCGGCTTCAGCAGCCAGCACGCGAAAGCAGAAAACCGAGAACAGCGAACCGAGAACAGCGAACTGTTTATCGATCAAAGGTGCCCGCCAAAACAACCTCAAGAATCTCGATGTGGACATCCCACTCGGTGTCTTTTGCTGCATCACGGGCGTCTCGGGCTCAGGGAAAAGCACGCTCATCCACGAAGTCCTCTACCGGAACCTCCAGCGCCTTCGCGGGGAGGTTTGTGAGGATGAACCGGGGAAGGTGAAAAGCATTAACGGCGTCGAGCAACTCAGCCAGGTCATCATGGTGGATCAATCTCCGCTTGCCCGCAC
>JBIKIA010000302.1:0-6043 GCA_044361885.1 Prosthecobacter sp.
CTGTCTCACTTTGAGGAGCATTGATCTGAATCTCAAATCTTTGCCATCTTTCAGCACCCATGAGTTCGCCGTTCAGTCGGAAGCCAAACTCTGTTTTCTCTGCGGTGCCAGGCACGGCGACGGAGCCATTGGCGGCGATGGCATAGATGGGTTCCTGCTCGGCTTTTTCATCCATGCGCCGCAGGGCGAAGGTGGTGTGGCCGATCTTTTCCTGCCCCTGATAGAGATGCAGGGTGTTGTTGAAGGCCGCCGCTTCGGAGAGGAAGAGGTCAAAGACAAAGCGCACCGGCACCACGGCAAAGCGGGAGTGGTCGGGAAAATAGGTGTCCCGGATGACGAGGCCCGTCATCACCGCCCAAAACAGAACAACCATCGCGGTGATCAAACGCCAGAACATGCATGAAGTGTGAGGCGTGGCTGGCCTGATGGCAAGGGCGGCATCGTACCGATGTAAAAAACCCGCGCTCCGTTTCCGAAGCGCGGGCGGTGAATCAATGGGGCGAGGATCAATTGCTGCCGACCATGAAGAGCATGGTGTCACCCTTGCGCCAGACTTTGAGAAGCACGGTTTTGCCGCTGTCCTTGGACATCTGACGCGCTTCGCCGACGGCGCGCACGGGCTTGCGATTCACCTGGGTGATGACGTCGCCTTCTTCGACACCCATGGCAGCAGCGCGGCTCTCGGGATCGATCTGAGTGATGACGACGCCTGTGATGTCCTCCGGCACTTCATAGCGCTCGCGAGTGCCAGGGGTGAGGTTCTGGATGGTTACGCCTGGCATGATCTCGCCGACGCTGGCACTGCCTTTGTCAGGGCCGGATGGCGCGTTGCTATCTTCACTAGCCTCAGCTCCAGCGATAATCTCTGGGGTGAGTTTGGCGAGCTTGGCGGTGATGGACAGGGGCTTGCCATCGCGGAGAATATCGAGGGTGATCTCGGAGTCGGGTTTGTAGCTGCTGACGATGACGGGCAGCTTCGAGGCGCTCTCCACTTTTTGGCCTGAGACCGAGAGAATCACATCGCCGACCTGAAGGCCAGCTTTGGCCGCAGGAGAGTTCTTCTTCACGGTGCGGACGAGTGCGCCGTTCTCGTCATTGAGGTTCCAGAGCTTGGCGGTCTCGGTGTCGATGTCCGCAGGCAGGATGCCGAGGTAACCACGGGTCACTTCGCCGTCATCGGTGAGATCTTCAGCGATGCGCAGGGCGAGATTGATCGGGATGGAGAAGCCGATGCCCGCATTCATGCCGGAGCGTGAATAGATGGCGGTATTGATGCCGATCACGCGGCCCATGGCATCGACGAGAGGTCCGCCGGAGTTGCCTGGGTTGATGGAAGCATCGGTCTGGATGAAGTCTTCGTAGCCCTGCATGTCGCGTCGGCCAATGATGCCCATGCCGCTGCGGCCGAGCGCACTGACGATGCCCTGAGTGACAGAGCGGCTGAGTTCCATCGGAGCGCCGAGGGCGAGCACGACGTCACCGACACGGAGCTTTGAGCTGTCTGCCAGGGTGGCAGCGGGGAGGCCGCTAGCTGAGATCTTGATCAAAGCCACGTCAGTCTGTGGATCGGCGCCGATGACCTTGGCATCGTAGCGCTTGGTGCTGCCATTGATCGTGACGACCGCCTCGATCTTATCAGCCTCTCCGACGACGTGGTTGTTAGTGAGGATGTAGCCATCAGGGGAGACGATAAAGCCAGAGCCGACGCCGTTGGGTTCGAGCTTCTTGTCTTCTTCAGGCGTTTCGCGCTGCTGGCCGCGACGTCCACGGGGATTGGGGCGTTGGGGCGTTGCTCCACCGCCCTCCTCCTGCTGCTGGCGGAACCATTCTTCGAAGTACTCGCGGAACATCGGCGGGACCTGTTCGAGGTCGGGCATCTCACCGTGGCCCTGCATCGAGCGGCCAGCCTTCTCACCATACGAAAAGACGGTGACGACGCTGGGCAGGATCTTGTCCACGACACCAGCGTAGCTCATTTGAAGCTGGCCGCCCGCTGGGAGCGGGGAGTCGTCCCTTTGGAGTCGAGTGTGAAACTCTTCCGAGGTGAGCTTGATCTCAGGGGCTTTGATGTCCGCACGGAGCAGGCCGCTGCCGATCAGACTGACGGAGGCACAGGCGAGGGTGATGCGAGTGATGGGGTTCATGGTAGGGGGTAGTGTTTGGGTGCGGTATAATACGCACGCCATCTGACGAAAACGTTGATGCATTGTTGAAAACTATTCCACACACAAAAAAGCGCCGCTGTGACGTTAGCGGCGCTTTTGAAAGGGGCGGATGTTCTGAACGCGGGACTTATTTCGCCGCTTCAGCCGTGGCTTTATCCATGACTTCCTTCAGCGTGACTTCAGCTCCACTGCGACGCTTGCTCTCATCAGCGGCTTCCATGAAGGCGTAGATCTCCAGCGTCTCCTCTGGGCTCACCGGAGCCATGCCATTGCGGAAAAACTGCACGGCAGCGAAGAGCAGGGGATCATAGCCATCGTAAGCGCCGACAGGAGACTCACCTTTGTCGCCGACGGCCTTGCCGCCGTAACCTTTGTTTTCCTCAAACACGCCGGTGCGTCCGCCCGCCCAGGTGCCGGTGACGCGGATCTTGCCTTCGGCATTCGTGTCACGCTTCACGCTCTGGCAACCGGTGCCCATGACGGTGAAGAGACTCTCCACGCCGTGGATGCCATACCAGAAGAGATCAGGATGCGTAACTTCAAGTGAGGCCGGGCTGAAGGTGGAGGCCTGTTTCACGGTGCCGATGCTGCCGCCGCGAACCGCTTGGGTGTTTTTGCCAAAACGCAGCGAGGAGGACGAGAAGATGGGCACGCCCGCAGCCTTGGCTTCTTTGAAGATCTTGATCGCATCCACCAAGGTGCCTGCGATGGGTTTGTCGATGAACACGGGCTTGTGCGCAGCGAGGCAGGGGCGGAGCTGCTCCAGGTGAGGGCGGCCATCGTTCGTCTCCAGGAAGACAACGTCCACTTTGTCGAGCAATGCATCGATGCTGGTCACGATCTCTACGCCGAGTTCCTTCACCTTCTCGGTGTATTCCGGCACACGCTTCACACTGCCCTCAATGTCCTTCGACCCCTGCGGATAAGCCGCCACCACACGTGCGCCCATGACCTCAGGTTTCTGCGGGTTGGCGTTCAGCGTCTTCGTGAAAGCCAAAACGTGGGAGGTATCGAGACCGATGATACCAGCGCGGATGTTTTGCGCCGAAGCAGCGCCAGCGAGGGTGAGAAATGCGGTGAGTGCGAGGAAGAGAGAACGAATCATGCGTCACACTAAACGCCTCGTCTTTCCTACCCTTGCGTCCCGGCATGACGGGATGTGGGCGGTTTGTGCGAAAAAGAAACCCTCGTCCACCGGAGGCAGACGAGGGCGAAACCCTTCACGTGTCGTTGACGATTTACGGCACGGGGAAGCGCTCGTTGATCTGGGCCACTTCGGCTTTGATCTGGGAGAGCACGGCGGGGTCGTCTTTGCCTGTGAGGGCGCGGTCGATCCAGTTGGCGATGAGGACCATCTCGGCTTCCTTCATGCCACGAGTCGTGACGGCTGGGGTACCAATGCGGATGCCGCCGCCGAGGGTGATCTTCTCGGTGTCGAAAGGAATGCCGTTTTTGTTCACGGTGATGCCGGCGTGGTCGAGGGTCTCGCTGGCGACTTTGCCGTTGAGGCCTTTCGGACGGAGATCGACGAGCATGAGATGGTTGTCCGTGCCGCCGCTGACGATGCGGTAACCAAGTTCGCTGAGACGTGCGGCGAGCGCCTGGGCGTTCTTCACGATCTGGGCGGTGTAGTCTTTGAAGTCAGGTTTGAGGCATTCGCCGAAGCAAACGGCTTTGGCGGCGATGACGTGCATGAGCGGACCGCCTTGCACACCGGGGAAGACCTGGCTGTTGATCTTCTTGATCAGCTCATCGCTGTTCGTGAGGATGATGCCACCACGGGGACCACGCAGGCTCTTGTGCGTGGTGCTGGTGACGAAGTCGGCGTATTCCATCGGGGACGGATGCGCGCCACCGGCGACGAGTCCGGCGATGTGCGCCATATCGACAAAGAGGTAAGCGCCCACGCTTTTGGCGATCTCGCTCATCTTCTTGAAGTCGATGATGCGGGGATACGCGCTGGCACCAGCGGTGATCATCTTGGGCTGCTCGCGCTTGGCGACTTCTGCGAGCTCATCGTAGTCGATGAGTTCATCGCTCTGGCGCACGCCGTATTGGCAGAAGCTGTACAAGCGGCCGGAGAAGTTGGCGGGGTTGCCGTGGGTCAAATGGCCGCCGTGGGCGAGGTTCATGCCGAGCACTTTGTCGCCGGGCTGGAGCACGCTGAAATACACAGCGGCATTCGCCTGGGAACCTGAGTGCGGCTGCACGTTGGCATACTTGGCACCGAAGAGCTGGCAGGCGCGGTCGATGGCGAGTTGCTCCACCTTGTCCACCTCTTCACAGCCACCGTACCAGCGCTTCGCGGGATAACCTTCAGCGTATTTGTTCGTCAGGCAGCTTCCCTGAGCGGCCATGACAGCGCGAGAAGTAAAGTTCTCGCTGGCGATGAGCTCGATGTTGTTCTGCTGGCGGTGCTGTTCGGCGTCGATGATTTCGGCGACGGCGGGATCGGAGGCAGCGAGGATGCTGAGGGGGTGGGCTTGTTTGTTCATTTTGGAGACGCGGCGGGCATGGCGACCACCGGCGAAAGGGGTTTTTAACCAGGCATCGACGATGTCCTTGGTGGTGGCGACGGGGGTCTTGCCAGCGAGGCAGAGGACGTTGGATTCATTGTGCTCGCGGGTGATGGCAGCGGTGGCTGCATCATGCACGAGGCTGGCCTGGATGCCAGCATGGCGGTTCGCCGTGATGCACATGCCGATGCCGGTGGTGCAGACAAGGATACCCACATCCGCACGGCCATCGAGCACACGAGCGGTGACGAGTTCGGCGTAGTCGGGGTAATCGACGCTATCGGTAGTGAAGACGCCGAGGTCTTCGACAGTGTAGCCTGTGTCCAGCAGGTGATGGAAGACGGCGTTCTTGAGTTCGAGTCCGCCATGGTCGGAGGCGATGGCGATGGTTTTAGGAAGGTCTGACATTGGAAAAAGAGAAGATTGAAAATGGAAATGGAAAACAGAAACGAAGGCGGGGAGCAGGGGAACGACTGTCCTTACGAAAAGGAAGCTCAATCACCCTGCGTGCTACCTCGGCCGGCCTCAACTTTCCAGGTCTGGTCAATGTAGGCGAGGAGGCTGGGGAGGCACTTTTCGAGCAGTTCCTTGACCTCACGATAGTCCCCCAAGTCACCACCGAAGGGGTCGGCGATGTCTTTGCCGCGCAGGCTGTCATCGGGGGCGAATTCGGTGACGAGATAGACCTTGTCCTCGGCCTCGGGGAAGTCGTCGAGGATGGCCGCCAGGTGCCCGCGTCCTAGGGCAAAGATGTGGGATGCCTTCTCCACGAGGTCGATCGTCACCGCCTTGCTGCGATGGCTGGAGAGGTCCTGGCCCTCTGCTTTGGCCAAAGTGACGCTGTGTTTGCTGGCAGATTGACCAGAGAAAGCTCCGACTCCGGCACTGGCGACGGCGATGTCCTCCCGCCCCTTCACCAAGCCACGGAAAAGCGCCTCAGCCAGGGGGCTGCGGCAGGTGTTTCCGGTGCAGACAAAGAGGACGTTTTTCAAAGGACGCCCAGAGTGCCGCGCTGGGGGGCTTTGTCAAAAGGGCGTTGAGTCTGCGAGTCTCAGGGGGCGGGAACTTCGATCTCTAAGGCTCCGCTTTCGGTTACTCCGCAGATGAAGAATCCGATGTTTAGTTGGATGAGATGAGTTCGACAGCTCCTGACCACATGGGTGTGTTGGTGAGTGCGCTGCCTTTTAGGCCTGCAGTGGGTAGCTCGGGTAGAAGGAAGTATCCGACACCGAGATTTTGTCCGGGAATCAGGCAGCCTGAGAAGGAAACCGTGCGTGTCAGCATCTGGCTTACATTGGCGGGATTGACATCTTTGATTGCGAAGCTGCCGCTGAACATGCCCGTCTTGGCAGTGAGAGTCAG